>NZ_JBPLBA010000126.1:0-34273 GCF_054039375.1 Desulfomarina sp.
CACAGTTTTCATTCACATCCTCGACAATGACAATGGTGCTGGGCAGGGTAACCCGCATCAACTTCATCACCTCTTTGACGATGGGGTGAATATGCAGCAGTTTCTCCTTCATCTCGCTCGAACGGGAGAAAGTCAACACCTGTTCCACAAGCGATTTGGCTCTTTTGGCGGCTTTAAGAATTTCATCCAGATAGGAGAAGACGGCGGGATCAATGTTTCTATCCCGTTTCATCTTAAGGCGTATGATTTCCGTATAACCCATGATGGGCGTCAGGACATTGTTAAAGTCGTGAGCCACCCCACCGGCAAGAGTGCCGATGGCCTCCATTTTCTGAGTGTGTCGCAACTGTTTTTCAAGTCGATACTGTTCCGTCACATTCTGGGCGATAACAATCAGGCCTGAAACCTCATCCGGTGTAATTTTGACTGGAGAACAGGTGATCTCAAACACAACCTCTTCGCCGTCGATCCCCAGCAGACCTGTTTCAATGGTGCTGGTTTCTATCTGTCCTGTTCTGATACTGTGCTGGTAGGCACAGTCCTCACATGAAGATGTTTTAATGCAGAAAATTTCGTGGCAACGTTTACCGAAAGAATTGGGGTACCGTTCCTCCACCGCCCTGTTCAACCAATGAGCCCTGTGGTTCCGATCAAAATAAATCATGACACCGGTAAAACCATCAGTTATGGCCTGTTTCTGGGCTTCGCTTTCTCTCAGTGCGGCTTCCAGTTTATTTTTTTCAATGAAATTCGGTTTATCCACCATATTCTCAGTTCCTGACAAGTACTGGTGTGCCTACTGTTGACAACACAGTATACATTCGAGAAAACAGAAAAATCAAACAAAAGGTCCAACAACCATATGAAATAAAGGAAATAGAGAAAAACTTCCACCCCAGGTCAGGGCCCTTTTCTTTTTCCCTTGACGCCCTGGGGACCAGTCATTATTTATGAGAGTTGATACTCGATTTACAACTGCTCTATCTGAAAATCCGCGAGCGAAGATTGTATCATCGCAGTCGGTATTTTCATGTTTTTTTTGTGGCCCGGCCATAGAATTCGGCCCGACCGGTTTATCCAGAACCCCGTGACGGCTTCGTGAATATTTTTCGGGTAACAATCTGAAAAATTGATATAAATTAATTAATCACATGCATTTGAAAATCCAGGTACTTTCCCAGATGAAAACTCCCTGTAAAGAGCCACGACGGCCCGAAATTGAATACCCCTGCTCCTGGGTCTACAAGGTCATCGGTCAGGACTGCAGTCTGCTGAAAGACGCCATCATTGATGCCTGCGGCTCCCTGTCCGTAACCATCAGCCACTCCCATTCCAGTTCCGGTGGAAAATACCACAGCCTCAATGCCGAACTGACGGTTCACAGTGAAGAAACCAGGCTGGCCATATACGAGTCCCTCAAAGCCAGCCCGGTTGTGAAACTGGTTCTCTAATCAGCAAACCATGAACACCTCTGAAAAAAATCCTGAAAAAAAATCACAGCTCGTTGCTGCCCTGCGTGAAGGGGTTGCCGTCGTCCAGATGGTTCTCTTCAAGGAACTGAAAACCATATTAACCGGAAAACACCCTGAGAAGGGAGAAAGATTCCTTTCCATGCTGGCCGGTTCCATCACCAATGAACTCTTCGGTACACAGAATCCGGCAGAAAAATTTGCCCGCTTCAGAAGGGAGCAATGGGGGGAGATTGAGCAGGAACTCCTCGGACTCAAAGATGAACTCCCCGAACTCTGCCCGAGAATCACCGATGCTCTCAGGATCCAGGTACTCTGTGACCACCAGGAGGGAGAGGACAGCTCACGGATTCTTGTTGCGGCAAAGGAATTCGGTGTTCTGACGGAGGATCGGGAAATCCCCCTGCCCTCCACCTTCATGACCCTGGTAAGACTTCTGGGAGAAGAACATCATCTCATCATCGCCCCCGCACAGATCAGTCCCGAAGATGACGGGCTTGTTCATTGACCCGACTGTCAGTTTCTTTCCAGCAGCCGCACCTGCACAACTCCCCGCACCGAATTGCAGACAAAAAGTGCTTCGGCATTCCGAACCATTTCCCTGGTAATGATCTCCTCCTGCAGCTTCACGGCTGTATCGGCGAGAAGTTTTTCCCGCATCACACCGCCCAGCAGGCCGCAGGAAAGAGGTGGGGTCAGGTAGCGGCCCCCGTCGTAGAGAATCAGATTGGTGATACTTCCCTCTGTTACTTCGTCTCTTTCATTGCAGAAAAGCAGATCAAAACAACCCATTTCTCCTGCATTTTTAAAAGCTGTATCAAAAATATCTCTGTGGGTTGTCTTATGATAGAACCAGATTTTTTCCGAATCAACAACCGTTTCGGAAAAAGCAACCAACGGCAGGCCGTTTTCCCTTGCAGGACGGGAAGGCAATGATGTTCTGAGAGGTGCCTGACATTCACTCCGGGTTATATCAACCCGGCCATCCTTCCTCAAAAGAAGCCTGACCCGCCTGCAACCGGAGCCATCAAAAGCTGAGACAGTTTCCCTCAGCCGGACGCGAATAATTTCATCATGAAAAGAAAATTTGAAGAATCCGGCACTGAGGGCCAGACGTGCCAGATGTTCCTCCAGGAGCAGAAAACCGCTATCCGGTTGCCAGAGCATGGTTTCAAAGAGAGAAAAATCAGGCTGTGAGTGGGTCAGAAACCGTCCCTTGAGAAGGGATTCCCGCCATTCATCATCCGGGTCTGAATCGTAGGTGATACCGGCTCCGATTCCCATTTCCCCATTGTTTTGCCAGAGTCGGACTGTCCGGATGGGTACGTTGAAGGCTCCGGTCATGTCCGGCGCAAGGTATCCAATGGCACCGGTGTAAACCCCGCGCTGCTCCTTTTCAAGTTCGTCAATGATCTCCATTGTACGAATTTTAGGTGCACCGGTGATGGAACCACAGGGAAAAAGGGCCATGAAAAGTTCCACCAGGCTGATTTTTTCCATCGTGAAGTCGGATGTTCTGGCCCGCACCGTTGAAGTCATCTGCAGAAGAGATTCATAGGACTCCACATCAAAAAGAGAATCCGTATCCACCGAACTGCGACCATACCCATGGACAAGCCGGGCAAGATCATTGCGGAGCAGATCAACGATCATCACATTTTCACTTCTATTTTTACCGTCGTTATGGAGGTATTCGGCGTAAGCAGTCTCCTCAATGACATTCCGCCCCCTTTTCGCCGTACCTTTCATGGGACGAACAGTGATTCCAGAACGGTCCCTTCTGAAGAACAGTTCCGGTGAAAAGGAGAGCATTCTCTCCGCGCCATTTCGGATATACGCCCCGTAGGCAACTGACTGGTTGCGACGCAGGTCCAGATAGAGTTTCTCTGGCGATCCCTCAAAATCAAAATGCAGTTTCATCGTATAGTTGACCTGGTAGGTATCTCCGGCGCCAATATACTCCCGCACCTTTCCAAGAGCATGGACGAATTCATCCCGCTTCATGTTTGAGCGCAGATTGCTGAGTGTGTATGCTGTTCCGTTCATTGGGGGAGAGCCACCGCCCGGCAGATTGTGTTCTCCCGTGAGGTGATCAAACACACGGGGTTTTCTGAAAACACCGAAATCCGCAAGCAGCTCCGGCCCCGGGCTGCGTGGTTTTCCATACACATCAATATCGGTTTCCAGGATGACACCAAACTCGTAACCAAACCAGCCCGCCAGGTAATACCCCTCTTCCAGGAGTTGCTGCAGTTCCTGCAGATAGCGCACCGGATCCTCCCCGGTTCTACACTGTTTTCTGTCAACCGGATCCATAAAGAGCAGAGATCGGCTGTTTTCACTGTCCGGACGTGATGTGTCAAGGAAAACGAAATCCCCTCTTCCGCTCAGGTATTCCAGCAGTTTTTCCAGTAAGGGTTTCTGAATGGTGTACATGTTAATCCAGCTCCCGGCCTCAATTCTCTCACACCTGCCCTGGATCCATCAATCCACAGGAATGTAACTGCTCACAGGATCAGTATATTTCACAGGCTCATTTCTCCATCACAGACACACGGAGTCAAAGAGTTACGATTTGTTTTACTGATGCAACCAATCAACATTTCTCATTGCCATTCCATTGCGGACCCGCGGGAAATAGCCTATAGTAGCGTCCGTAAGCATCTCTGAAACAGTTGTAATTCTGTGTGTCTTGTACTATTATCACCCGATATTGCTAGCACGGCAAGACATACACCTGAACAACCTGGAATATTTCCCCGTTTTTCCAGTCAGGTCAAGCTCCTTAAGGAGGTATCAGATTATTCATCCCCTGCCGGGTAAGATATTTAACCTAAATCCGTCTTTGCAGACAGTAAAAAATGCAATTTCCGGATTCCGGACGTTAAAACTTGCAGGTTTTTTCAATACAACAGGCATACATCAACAGTCACAACAAAGGAGATAAAATCATGTCGCGAAAGATGGTAACCATAGACGGCAACCAGGCTTGCACCCACGTCGCCTACGCCACCAGTGAAGTGATCACGCTGTATCCCATTACTCCATCTACTCCCCTGGCCGCGGAAGCGGATCAGAAATCGGCTGCCCTGCAGAAAAATATCTGGGGAACAACTCCCATTGTCAACCAGATGCAATCAGAAGCAGGTGTTGCCGGTTCCATTCACGGTTCACTGACAACAGGCGCCCTCTGCACTACCTTCACGGCATCCCAGGGTCTGCTGTTGATGATCCCGAATATGTATAAAATTGCGGGCGAATTGACCCCCACTGTTTTTCACGTGACGGCACGGGCCATTGCCTGCCAGGGTCTTTCCATCTTCGGTGACCACTCGGACATCTACTCCGCCCGGCAGACCGGCTGGGGCATGCTCTGTTCCCAGAACGTCCAGGAAGCCATGGACATGGCCCTGATTTCAACTCAGGCCACGCTGGCCTCTCGCATTCCCTTCGTTCATTTCTTCGACGGATTCCGGACTTCCCATGAAATCCAGAAAATTGAAGAGCTGACCCATGACGATATGCGTGAAATGATAGACGAAGAACTCGTTTTCGAACATCGCAGACGAGCTCTTTCCCCGGACAGCCCCACCATTCGCGGGACAGCACAGAATCCTGATGTCTACTTCACTGGTCGGGAAACAGTCAATAAATTTTACAACGCCACTCCGTCCATCGTCCAGGAAACCATGAACAGGTTCGCCTCCATCACAGGACGGCAGTATCATCTTTTTGATTATCACGGTGCTCCGGACGCGGAAAATGTTGTTGTCATGATGGCTTCCGGCTGTGAAACCGTTGCCGCCACCATTGATCACCTGATTGCCCAGGGTGAGAAAGTAGGTATGGTCATCGTTCGCCTCTACCGTCCTTTTGACTGCAAGGCGATGGTTAACGCCCTGCCGTCAACGGTCGAGCGTATTACAGTGCTTGACAGAACCAAGGAACCGGGTGCATCAGGAGATCCACTCTACCTTGACGTCCGTGCCGCTGTGGGTGAAGCCATTGAAACCAACAGCTCCATCTACCCACCGATCATTCTAGCAGGGCGCTACGGACTGGGATCCGCCGAATTTACACCCGCTATGGTCAAAGCCGTATTCGACAATATGACCGCCATGGCTCCCAAACATAAATTCTGCGTTGGACCAAACGACGATGTGACCTTCTCCAGCCTTGACTACGATCCTTCCTATAATATAGAAGGTGATGACGTCTACCGTGCAATGTTCTACGGACTCGGCTCGGATGGAACCGTCGGCGCGAATAAGAACACCATCAAAATTATCGGCACCGAAACCGACAACTCCGCCCAGGGGTATTTTGTTTACGACTCCAAGAAATCAGGATCGATCACCACCAGTCACCTCCGTTTCGGCAAGAATCCGGTGGTTGCCCCCTATCTGATCAACAAGGCCAATTTCATCGCCTGCCATAACTTCACCTTCCTCAATATGGTTGACATGCTCTGCAACCTGGAAGAAGGTGGCACCTTCCTGCTCACAACCAGTTATGACAAGGATACGGTATGGGAACATCTGCCGAAGAAGGTTCAGCAGGACCTGATTGCCAAGAAGGCCAAATTCTATATCATTGACGCTATTTCCCTCGGCCTGGCCCTTGGACTCGGCGCCCGGATCAACATGATCATGCAGACGGCTTTCTTTCTCATCTCCGGTATTCTTACCCAGGAAGAGGCTATCAAGGCGATCAAAGATGCCATCAAGAAAACCTACGGCAAGAAAGGCGACAAGGTCGTCCAGATGAATTATGACGCCGTTGACGGTGCAGTTAAGAATATTGTCGAAGTTCCCCTCGTAGACAAGATTGACGGCCACGAAATCCCGCCGGTTGTCCCTGAGACAGCAACGGATTTTGTCAAGGAAGTTACCGCGAAGATCATTGAAGGTAAAGGTACTGAACTGAAAGTTTCCCAGATCCCTGCGGATGGCACATGGCCTACTGGAACAACCCAGTACGAAAAACGGAACATCGCCGTTTCCGTTCCGAGATGGATCCCTGAAAACTGCATTCAATGTGGACAGTGCGCCCTGGTCTGTCCCCATGCGGCAAACAGGATTAAAATTGTTCCGGAACTTACTGATGCTCCTGAAAATTTCCTGTCCAAAGAAGCTGTCGGCAAGGCCTTCAAAGGTCAGCAGTTCGCCCTGCAGATCTTCACCGAGGACTGCTGCGGCTGCACCCTCTGTGTGAGTGTCTGCCCTGCCAAAACCAAAGCACTGGAAATGATCCCCAACAGTGAGGAACTGCAGGAAGTTCAATCTGTCAACGTGGACTATTTTCTCTCCCTGCCCGAGATTAATCCGGCTGATATCAATGTCGCCACGGTGAAAGGCAGCCAGTTGAAGCAGCCCCTGTTCGAATTCTCTGGGGCCTGTGCCGGCTGTGGTGAAACCCCCTATATCAAACTGGTTTCACAGCTCTTCGGGGACAGAATGTATATCGGCAATGCTACCGGCTGTTCCTCCATATATGGAGGCAACCTGCCCACCACCCCCTATTGCAAACGAGAAGACGGAAGAGGGCCAACCTGGGCCAACTCCCTCTTCGAAGATGCTGCGGAATTCAGCGCCGGAATGCGCACTACCGTCAATAAACTTGCCCAGCAGGCAGGTGAACTTCTCAATACTGTCGTTGAAGCCGGTCTGGTTGCAGAGGACAAGGCCAGAGCCATTCATGACGCGGAGCAGCTTACCCAGATTGATATTGAAGCCCAGCGTGCCCGTATTGCTGAACTGAAAGCGGTCCTGGAAAAAACCGGCGATATCCGGGGCAAACGTCTTATCTATCTGGCCGATTACCTGGTGAAGAAATCAGTGTGGGCTTTTGGTGGTGACGGTTGGGCCTATGATATCGGTTACGGCGGTGTCGACCATGTTCTTGCTTCCGGTGAAAATGTCAATATCCTTGTAATGGATACTGAAGTTTATTCAAACACCGGCGGTCAGATGTCCAAGTCCACCCCGCGGGCGGCTACAGCTCAATTTGCTTCCAGCGGCAAGAAGATGCCCAAAAAGAACATGGGTATGATCTTTGCGACCTACGGCAATGTCTATGTGGCCCAGATCAGCATCGGTGCCAACCCGGCTCAGGCCATCAAGGCCATCGCAGAGGCGGAAGCCTATGACGGACCGTCCCTGATTATCGCCTACGCCCACTGTATCAACCACGGTATCAATATGGCACTTGGACTTGAGCAGCAGAAGAAGGCGGTTGCCTGTGGACACTGGACTCTGTACAGGTACAATCCGGACCTGGAAGCCCAGGGCAAGAATCCACTGATCATTGATTCAAAGGAACCCACCATCAGCTTTGAGGAATACGCACTCGGCGAAAACCGTTATCGTCTCCTCAAACGGGTTAATCCCGAAAAGGCAGATGAGCTGATGGCCGAATCCCAGAAGGATGTGACCAAGAGCTGGAGATTTATCAAGAGCCTGGCCGCTGCCCTGGAACCGGAAAAAGAAGAAAAAGAATAGATTCAAGGTAAAGAGCCTGAATCCGTGTAAGCATTCACTGCAATGCAGGATGATTTTTTAAGCACATTTCAAATCGACACGGATTCAGAAAAAAAAGGGCCGGATGTTTTTTAACCATCCGGCCCTTTTTTTATCCCTGGTATCAGAAAGTCGACTGTAATTGCCCACAGGCACCTCAGCTTCTCACGGTCTCTTTTGTCTGCATAGGGCTATAGCGAAGAAGAGCCTGCAAGAATCTGCAGCACCTGTGAGCAATTACAGTCGGCTTCCTTACTTCTTTTCAACTCCGGTTTCGGCTTTAGCCTTTGCTACCTCCGCTTTCAGTTCTTCATATTCTTTTATAGACTGCATAACAGACTCATCCTGACGTTTCTTGATCTGCTCGACTTTTTCCTTCACCTTTTCCGGGCGCATTTTCAAACCCTTGGCCCCGAAGAGTGTGGCGGCCAGATATTTAAAGGAAAAGAGCATCAATTCCACATCATCTTCCCTGATTTTTTTGATAGTCTCTTCGTCCAACTCATAAATTTCAAGAAAGGTACTCTCGAAAATAAACTTTCTGAAGGTTGCAAGGTCGGTTGAAGCCATGAAGAACATGCGCTTTGCCTGCTCCGAAAGACTGGCCTGGATACCAAAAGATTTCCGCCGCATCACCAGCCGCAGCCACTCCTTGTTCATCTCGTCACGAACATCGACACCCTGGTCGGCACGCCATTCCCGTATGGTCCATTCCTTGTCTTCTTCAAAACCCTTACAATGGTCCTCACGGACAATAAAGAAAAATTTCTCTTCAGCTGACGTCATTTCATTGCCGTCACTATCCCTACTGCCACCTTCATGGAAATCAGCCATCCCCACCGGATAATACCTGCAGGCGGTGGGTCTGTCCGAATACACTGTACAACCCTCCGGGGTGACAAAGGGACATTTGTTATCTTCATCCCGCAGTTTAATCATCACTCCCGGCATGTCAGTTTTTTCCAGATACGTCGGCTGGGTATATTTCTGTAGAAATTCGTGGGCCGGTATCTCCAGCCGTCGGGTAAGTTTCAGGATATCGTACGGGGTCAGCACAATTTTTATGCCACCGCAACAGGCCGTAAAGCATTTTACTCCCGGATGACAACGAAATTTCAAAGAGCTGTCCAGGCTCAGTTTTTTGGGTTCAATTGAGGAAGGATTCTTTTCCTTTCCGAAAAGAGTTTTTCCCTTTTCACTTTTTTTATCTGTCATTCCATCACCTTAGAAAATATATAAAAATGGCGGTTACCCGCATCGGGTAATCTGCATTTCAAGTTCATCAATGAGTATTATGGAAGAAATCATCCATTCCTCCACGAGCAGTCTATAGTAAACTTCCCTGCTCAAAGTGTAAACAAATTTAACCGTAATTGGCAAGTTCGGAGTTTACGCTTACCTGCTGCAGATGTCAGGTTCAATAGTACCGATGTATTCGCATGCTTCAAGCCATTGACAGCAGAGCCCCACACGAGCAGCAAGCCTGGCGGACTTCACCTCACAATTTAAAACGCAGCTTATACAAACTGTGAAAACGGTACCCTTTATTTTCTTGCAGTTTTGATTAATAATGCGTATATGTCAATCATTTCGGAAAACCCTGTTCATGTCCATTTATATAAAACAGGGGTAATTACTCACAGGTACCCCGGCTTTTCACGGTCTCTTTCGTCCGCATAGGTAGGCTATAGCGAACAAAAGAGCCTGCAAAAATCTGAGGCACCTGTGAGCAATTACAGTTCAGAGGTAATAAAACCATATAATTGCTACCCCTGTGAGTAGTTACAAATAAAGAATAATCAGCCCTGAAAGTGGTTAGATCTGTTTCATTCAGGAGAGGCCCCTTGGTTAAAAGTATTTTAGACGAAATCAGAAAAGTTCAGCTTTCGCCGATGGATTATCTGCCCCAGAGAGATCTTCGGGAAAAGCTGGTTGATCTGGTTCTTTGTGGTGTTCCTGAAAATGCACAGAATCCCGGAAAAAAACTGCTCACGGATTTGAAAAATGAACTCCTCAGTAAAAATGTAGAAGATGTACGCGTAGTGGTCTTTGGTGGCGGGACAGGCCTGTCCAATCTTATCGGGGGTGACAGTCGGCGTTCGACCTGGATTAAGAACCCTTTTTGTGGGTTGAAAGAAATTTTTCCAAATACAAGTTCCATTGTCTGCGTGACCGACGATGGCGGGTCTACCGGAGAACTGTTGAAAGATCTGCCTCTTATAGCAATAGGCGATATCCGTCATGTACTGCTTTCTTCCATAAAGCTCAGAAGACTCAAAGAGAAATATTCTATTGTTGACGGCCAGGCTGATGAAATCGCAAAGATACTGCACCAGTTATTCAATTACCGTTCTCCCGGGAAAACATCGCTGAAGCTTTCAGATCTGGCGGTCGTTCTGGCCAGACTCGATTTTCTGCCGTCATTATTAAAAAGTTATATACAGCAACTGGTGTCACATCTTTTTTCTGATATCAGGTTGGCTGAAACTCTCAAACGGCCACATTGTTTTGGAAATCTCCTGGTTGTGGCGGCTATTTACCGTGAAATTGATGGGGAAATCAACAATTCTGAGATTGCAGATCGACCAGGCCTTCTTGAGAAAGCAATATTTACAGGCCTGAACCGGATGGGAGAAATCATAGGGGCAGGTGAGCGTGCAGTTATGCCATGCACCACGACTCTGGCCGAGTTGAAGGTTCGTTATACAAATGGTGTGGAGAGTGTTGGTGAGGACAGGTTAAGCAAGGCAGAACGGGGGGTGCCCGTTGAAAGCGTTCATGTGAATTACTTTGATGATGTGCGCGTATATAAGGAAGTCTATGAGGAGATTGCCCGGGCGGATATTGTAATTCTTGCTCCGGGGAGTCTTTATTCATCAATTATCCCGGTTTTCAAGGTGGCGGGGATGGCGGATGCTGTAAGGAGGAACAGAAAGGCTCTCAAAATTCTTATTTCCAATCTGTGGGTACAGGCAGGGGAAACAGATCGCAGTATTGCTGACCCTCAAAGAAAATTTCATGTTTCAGATATGATCAGGGCCTATGAAAAGAATATACCCGGCGGGACTGAAGATCTTTTCAATGAAGTTATCTGTGTTTCTCTTGAAAATATTCCGGCATCTATTTTGCAACGTTATGCTGTGGAAGGGAAGATCCCTATATTTCTCGATCGGGAAGTTCTGAACAGCCAGCACTATTATCCCATTGAGTGTGGTGTGTATTCAAGATATGCCCTGAAAAATGATAATGTTATCCAGCATGACCCTGATACCCTTGCAAAGGCTGTATTGACATTGTTTAACGGTCGGAAATGTTTTGGGAAAAATAATATTAATGAAGATTGCCGGAGGAAAACCAGGGAAGAGAGTTCCGGTAGGGAGCAGGTTTTTAATGGAAATCCGGTATGTCGGGTATTTTGCAGCAAACCTTTTCCATTCCGGCGTTACAGTGCCATTAAAGCATGGCTTGACAGTCTGGAAATTGCCCATATCGGTTGTGAAAAGGATATAAATATTGGACAGGTGAAAGAAGATTCCTGCGAGGTTCTGTGGAGTCATCCTGTGATTCCTCTGGCCCATCTTGAACATGTAAAGGGTCTGCATTGCATTGACAAATCCGAGTGGAACAGGGATCAGAGGTGGGATAATGTTTTTTCTTTCTATGACCCTGAAGATGGTTGTATCAAAATTCGAGAAGATCAGTTCGGAATCCGGCCAAAATTTGAAGTGGCCCTGATGATTGCCCTGGGGGAATCTCTGCTCGGTAATTATGCCCTGAAAAAGGAAATGGTGGATATCATGGTCGATGGGTTGTTTTTAGGCCGTGCCTATCATCTTTCTCTTCGTAACGAAAAAGAAAGATGTTGCTTTTTCAACCCCATGCAACTGGATACATTTTTGAAACTGGCAAGGATGTGCGCAACAGAGGATGAAAACCATTATACAAGGATTGTGAACCGGGGAGAGGGATTTACACCACCCGGTTTATTGATGGGACTGATGTATGCGTGGTATCTCGATAACAGGTTGGCGACCCATATAGAGTACAAGATGTCCGTTATGAAGATAAGCAGCACAGATTTGATACCGGAACAGTTAAAGATGTCAAAGAGAAGAAAAAGAATGATTATGTTTTTCAGGGATGTGGTTTTTGGTCATGAGTATGAAAAGAGTATTCAGGTGTGATTGTGAGTGAAAAAAGCAGTATGAAAATATTGATAATTGATGATGATGAAATAATCCGTGAACTGTTTCGCATGTGGCTGGAAAGAGCCGGGTATGAAGTCTACGATGCAGCGGATGGAAGGGAAGGAATGGCGATCCAGGCGAAAACACCTGTGGACATGCTGATTTGTGATCTGATTATGCCTGTGCAGGAGGGGATTGAGACCATTACTCTCTTCAGGGATAAATATCCTGAAATTGGAATTATTGCCATTTCTGGGGGAGGAAAGATTGCTCCCGGTTCTTATTTGACTATTGCTGAACATCTTGGGGCCTGGAAAGTTTTTACAAAGCCGGTGGATATGATACAGTTAATGAAAGACATTGAAGAATGGACCGTCAATCGTGGGTAATTGCTACCCCTGTGACCAATTACAATCGTGGAGGCGGAGATTCTTCTGAAGAGGAATAATTGATCTCTGAACCCCAAGGGCAACGATGGAGTGTTCACAGGTCATTTTTCCGGGCATCACGTATTGGATAGAAAGATGGATAAAAAGATCAATACCCTGGTGGTTGATAACAATCCAGTTTTGCTGAAACTGATTTCCACCTTGCTGCAACGGGAAAACTGTACTGTTGAAACTGCGGAGAATGGTCTGCATGCTATAGAAATACTGGAGGAATTTCGTCCTGACATTGTTTTTACAGACCTGATTATGCCCCAGGTCAGTGGTGAGCAGTTGTGTAAGATACTTCGCAGAACTAAAAAATTCAGAGATGTTTTTATTGTTGTTCTCTCTGCAACGGTGCTGGAGGACAGTGACAGAATTTTCAGGGAAACTGATTGTGATCTTTGTATCGCCAAGGGAAATCTAAACGAGATACGAAACCATCTTCGGGATGCATTAAAAGAATACAGGGGTGAAAACGGAAAAAACAGAAGGAATTATGAAAAAACAGAAAAAGATGCAAGAATTCCAAAAGGATTGAGGCCTTCTGAGGTCACGACGGAACTGTTGCTGGAAAAAAGGCATCTTGACAAAATTCTTGATAATCTTGTTGAAGGTATAATCGAGTTAAATGCTGAAGGAAAGGTTGTTTCGGCCAACAGGGCTGCCCTGGAAATTATTGATCTGGGTGAAGAAAAAATTATCGGTGTCGTCTTGTCGGAAATCTGTTCATGGGGAAGTTTTCAGGCAGAAATTGCTGACTGGATTCAGAAAAACCTTATTGATCGCCGGTTGGAATCACTTGAAATTATCGAGAAGAACCCTCTGGAATTGAATGACAGGATTCTCACCGTCTCATTTGTACCGATATCGGATAAACCGCCATGCCCGGACCCTGCGGCTCAGCCACAAAAAGCCAATGAAAATCCAGACTGTGGCAATACAACTTTAAGCCAAGGATTATCAGACAAAGAAAATGTTTTCGGCCTGTGTATTCTCAGAGATATAACCCGCCAGTTTCGAGCGGAAAAAGAGAGGCGGGAACTTGATAATGCGGTCAGGTTGATTACCAAGATGGATGCCATGAGCCTGATGGCCGGAGGGGTTGCCCATGATTTTAACAATCTTCTCACGGTGATCTGTGGGAATCTGGATATTGTGGTTGCCAGGGGAGAGACACTTGATTCTTCTGAGAGGGAACAACTGATCCAATATGCCCAGAAAGCCGCTCTTGTTGCTGTAGATCTGACGAGGCAGATTTCCTGTTTCTCCAATTTCGGTATTGTCAGCAGGGAAAAGGTTCATATCCGGACACTGATTGAGAACAGTCTGCAGGAATTTGCCGAACATACTCCGATCGACTATGAATTCGAAGTGAGACATGACCAGTGTTTTGTCTATGTTGATCCCGAGGAAATAGCTGGTGCAATGGGCAATGTATTGCAGAATGCGCTGGAAGCAACCGACAGTGGGACGATCAGGGTCGTTGTCGATCATGAAATATCTGATCAGCGCAGGTTGATTCAAGGTCAATATGTGCCCGCCGGAAGATATGCCAGAATTGACATAAAGGATTGTGGCCGCGGAATTGACAAGGAAAACCTGTTCAGGGTTTTTGACCCTTATTACTCCACCAAGGAAAGAAGTTCCCTGAAAGGTATGGGGATGGGCCTGACAATTGTGTATGCGACCCTGCGGAACCATGGTGGTTATGTTGTTGTGCACTCCGCCCCATCCGAAGGAACTATGGTTTCACTCTATATTCCGGAATTACTGCAATCAACAGATAGACTGGACCTTCCCGTTGAAAAAATACTCAATGGCCTGCAGTTGCTGATGATAGAGCCTGACATGCAAATGGCTCAAATAGGCAAGATTATGCTTGAGCATCTGGGAGTGATAGTTAAAACAGCAGGTACACGCCGTGAAGCACTGGAGTATGTTCAGGAGGAAAAAAAACAAGGGTTTTCAGGACATCATGTGGTTCTTCTGGACCTCTCAGTGGAGCAGGGGGGAGCAGCGGAAAACACCTGCAGACTTCTGCTGAAGGTTGAGCCGAATCTTAAAATTATTGCCACCAGTGGCACCATTCTGGACCCGGTGATGGAGGATTGCAGGAAACATGGCTTTATCGGGGCCCTGCCCAAACCATATAATATGGATTCCCTCAAACATGCCATTATATCAGCGATATATTCCTGAATCTCTTCTGCCTGAACTTGACCAGATCTATTTCTTTCTACGACCCCATCTGTTCATGAGAATAATTCCTGCGACAAAAACGGGTACACCGGTGAAGGGGTGATTGTTGTGGAGCAGGATGAGTGCTGACAGGCAGAAAAGTACTCCAAGAGAGACTCTGTTCATTATTTCCTCAGCATGTTTGTGATATTTCCCGCCAGAGATGACGGAGTCTTTTTTCTGAAACAACCATTGCGGTTTTTATTTCGGGAGAAAAAACAGAAATCCTGAATTCTGCGATCATTCGTCGATAATCTTCCAGGAGTTTTTTCCCTTCTGCTGAGAGTTCATCTGTTCTTTTTTCAAGTTGTTGCAGATTGATGATGTGCGGGTGAAGTTGTTTTTCCTTGGCACCATCCTTTGCCGGGTTGATTGCAAATCGTTCAACACGGATTTTGAGACTTTGCAGATATCTTTTTTTATCCTGGATCTCTATATCTGTACCGGTTGACAGAAACGAGGGAGAAAAAATATCGTCAAGGAGCCGGGTAAAAAATTGTGATTTTTCTTTCAGGAAACTATTTGTCCTCTTATCTTCCGGGAAGGTTTTTCGTATTGTATCTAAAACCTCTTTTCGAATCCTGAGAAGATTCAGCAGTTCATTGCAGACAGCCGCTCCCGCCTGATAAAAACCCTCCGACTGGATACGGGTCACCTTTGCCCTGAAAACAGAATGGGATTCAATTTCTCCATCCGGGCTGTCAAACAGGGAACGCATAATGAAATCGAGCACAGCTTTGACCAGTTCCTGACGTTTTTTTCCATGGCCGAAGAAACTGAGAACTGAGGGGCCGGAAAGAGTTGTTGTACACATTTTTTTAATCGATCTATACTGTCCAGGAAACTGCAGTCTGTACAGATGCAGCATTCCCTCCCGGTTTTTTTCCTGAGCTGTGATCATGTTTCTTTCAAATTTAATCTTTATAACACCTTTTTCCTGGACAAAATAAAGAGAGGGGTAGAGAAAGCCGAGGCCATCACCACTGGTGGTATAAAGGGGCAGAGCTTTTGGCAGGTCATCAAAATCCCAGGTTGTAAATTCTTTATCCTCCCAGGATTCTACCAGGGTGGTTATCCGGGGATCTGCTGGAATACCTGAGGTATTTACGGGTTTGAGTATTTTTTCGTCAAGAAGCTTCTCCAGGTCTTTTCCCCGACCGATTGTGTTTCCCTTTTCGTCAAAGAGGATAAATCCGGGTTTGAGATGTGAGGGGAGATCAGAGGGCCAGTCAGATCGGCGTATCAGTATTCTGAAATGCTTGAGTATGGAGGATTCAACAGCCCCGAAAAAGGAGCCGTTATAAAGATCAATATCGTCCAGAATGGTATCCACGGTTCTGTTGACGGGAACAAGTTGTTTACGTACTGATTTAGGCAGTCCTTTCAGGAGAAAGGTCAGTTTTTCATGGAGCAGTCCCGGTACCAGCCATTCAAAAAAATGGTGGGAGACGGTTCGGGCGAAGTCTACGGGAAGTCTGAATGTTACACCGTCACTGGCGGCAGCCGGAGTAAAATTATATTCCAGGCGTATGGTCATATTGCCGACAGTTACCGAATGGGGATAATCCGCCAGTTCGTTTTCTCCTGGCTTTCTGAGGAGGATATCTTCTTCCCCCATAAAGAGGAACTTTTTGTTTTTTTTGTTCTTTCTGTTTCTCTGTCGTTTTAAAAATCCATTCAGGCTTTTTCGGTCAAAAACCGATTCAGGCAGCCTGTCATTATAAAAATTATACAGCACCATGGGGTCGACGACTATACCCCTTGTTCTCAACCGTTCTTCTGTCTCTTCCCATGACCTGACCAGGGAAAGATTATGTTTGAGAAAATCATATTTCCCGACAAGTTCCCCCTGTACGAGGGCGCTGTTGATAAAAATATCACGGGCCTCCCTGCGGTTCTTCCTGTGCCGTCTGCCAAAATTAACCTTTCTGCCTGATATGATACGCAGGCCGAAAAGTGATACATTCTCCAGGGCCATGACAGAACCGGTTTTTTTATGATAAACCGGGCGGGACCATGAATATCTGCAGATGTCAGGAGCGACGGTTTCAATCCACTCCGGTTCAATGGTTGCAATGGTCAGGGCATAGAGTCTGTTGGTTTCAATGAAAGAAGCGGCAACAATCCATTCTCCGCTCTTTTTGAACTGATGAGAGCCTGGAAAAATCATCAGTTCACGGCCGCGGCTGTTTTTATAGATTTTTTTCTCTTTTCTACAGGCAATATTGCGCAGGAATCCTGGAAGAAGTGCCTTGTGGATCTGTTCATAGGATGCATCGACACTGTTGTTGACAAACCCCTCTCTCTTTTTCAGGATTCGCTCAAGCTGATCATGAAGATCGAGCCATTCCCGCATCCGCTGGAAGGAGAGATAATTCGATTTGCAGAACTTTCTGAGTTTTGACCACGATCTGGATTCTTCTCTGAAAGTCTGAAACCGGTTCCAGATATTCAAGAGAGATATGAAGTCAGAATGGGGATGGGCAAAGCTTTTATGGGCAATGTCTGCGTCCAGCTCCCGTTCCGCCGGACGGATTCTCGGGTCCTGGATAGCGAGAATGGCGGAGATGATTTTAATTTCACGAAGACAGTTGTGTTCCTTTGCCGCAATAATAATACGGGAGATACAGGGATCAATCGGGAGATCCGCCATAATCCGGCCCATTTTGGTCAGACGGTTTTTCGTATCAATTGCTCCCAGTTCCCGGAGGAGACGGTATCCCTCTCTGACGGCATTGGAATGGGGGGGATCAATAAAGGGAAAATCGGCGGGATGACCAAGCTTGAGGGCAATCATCTGCAGGATGACTTCAGCCAGGTTCGAGCGTTGTATTTCAGGGAGAGTGTAAAGGGGTCTGGATTCATAATCTTCTTCAGAGTAAAGGCGGACACAGATCCCCGGTCCGACCCTGCCGCATCTGCCTTTCCTCTGATTGCAACTGGCTCTGCTTATTTTGCTTACGGGAAGGCTGGTGGTTTTCGAGCGGACATTGTAGCGTGAAATTCGGGCCAGGCCTGAGTCTATTACATATCGGATCCCTGGAACTGTAATGGATGTTTCGGCAACATTGGTGGCAACAACGATTTTCGGTTTATTAGTTGGTTGAAATATCTTTCGCTGGTCTCCCGCATGGAGTCTCCCGAACATGGGCAGGATAACAGCATAGTCGATATGTTTTTCCAGAAGAGTGCAGCATTCTCTTATATCACGCTCAGTCGGCAGGAAGACGAGGATGTCCCCTGGTAATTCTTTCTTGAAAAGATCGCGAATTACAGCAACACAATGATCCAGGAGTGTTTCTCTTTCTTCAATAATCTCAGGAGGGAGAGGGCAATGTCGGATTTTGACTGGATAGGTTCTCCCCTCAATATTCAGGACCGGACAATGATTAAAATGATCCGCAAAAGCCCGGGTGTCAATTGTTGCGGAAGTAATCACCAGCTTCAGATCAGCACGTCTGGCGAGAAGGTTTTTGAGATAGCCGAGAAGAAAATCAATGTTAAGGCTTCGTTCATGGGCTTCGTCTACGATTATGATATCATATTTCAGGAGGTCCGGGTCCCTTCGGGTTTCTGCAAGCAGTACGCCGTCTGTCATGAATTTTATTCGGGTTGAACGGTTGGTGTTATCATGGAAACGAACCTTGCATGCCACAAATCCTCCTGTGCGTCCGAGTTCTTCACCAACCCTGGCTGCCACGGTTGAGGCTGCAATTCTACGGGGCTGAGTGCAGCCGATCAGTCGGTGGTTTCCGGGGAATGCCTCAAGGCACATTTTGGGTATCTGAGTGGTTTTTCCGGACCCTGTTTCTCCTGCAATAACGGTAACCTGATTGTTGCGAAGAGAGTTGATTATATCCTCTTTACGGGTTGTGATCGGCAGCTCTGCAGGGTAAGAAATGGACCTGATAATTTCTTGATTTTGAACGAAATTGCTCATTTCTGGTCAGACAATAGTTAAAAAAAATGGATGTCATTGATAAATTATGGTAAATGTCTACATGCCTTGTCAGCGGCTGGAGCATATTTCATTCTGATATCTGCAATATGCCGCATAATACATACCATACTGCCCGATTTTTTCATGTCAAACATGTGGATAATGGGTGGGAATAAATTTAACCTAAATTCTGCACTTGAGAAAATGAAAAAATGTAATTATGACTTGATTTCAATATATTATGATGTGTTTAGAGAACTTGTCAATTGCAGGATTTAGGTTTAACTATCCGGACATTATTCAGAAATAGAGGTTTTTATGAAAATACGTAAAGCCGTCATCCCTGTAGCCGGTCTCGGGACAAGATTTCTTCCGGCTACCAAGGCCATACCGAAAGAGATGTTGACCATTGTCGACAGACCGACCATTCAATATATTGTCGAAGAAGTTGTCGCGTCCGGGATTGACCAGATCATATTTATTACCAGTGAAGGGAAATCGGCCATAGAAAATCATTTTGATTATAATTTCCACCTGGATTCGGTTCTGAGAGAAAAAAATAAAATCGCCCTGGGTGAAGAACTGAACAATATTTCAAATTTGATTGATATTGTTTCCGTCAGACAGAAAAAACCGCTCGGTCTCGGACATGCCATATGGACCGCAAGGCATGTTATCGGAGATGAACCGTTCATGGTTCTTCTGGGAGATGATATGGTGCTGAGTGATGAACCCTGTGCAAAACAGATGCTCAATCTCTTTGAAGATGTCGGCGAATCCATTGTAGCCATTCAGAGGGTTCCCATGGAGGAAACTCATCAATATGGTATCGTTGAAGGTGAAGAGAATGGTCGCAGTAAAACCTTTCGTGTTACCAGGATGGTTGAAAAACCGGCACCGGGAACAACCGATTCCGATATGGCTATCATTGGCAGGTATATTTTAATGCCGGATATTTTTGATATTCTGGCAAAAACCACTCCCGGTCATGGGGGAGAGATTCAATTGACGGACGCGTTACTTGCTCTGACCAAAAAACGTTCAATGTATGCCTATGAGTTTGATGGGACCCGTTATGATGCCGGAGACAAGATGGGATATCTCAAAGCGATTATCGCTTATGGCCTGCGTCATCGTGATATTGGCACTCTTTTACGAAAACATATTATTGAAGTTGCGGCTGATCTATGATGCATCTTGAAGTTGCCGTTGCGGCTCCCCTGCGGGGGAGCCTGACGTACAGCTGTCCGGCTGATGACGAAACTCCCGATCCTGGAAAAGACGGGAGTTTTTTTATTGGCAGAAGAGTGTTGGTACCCCTGGGAAGAAGGAAGGTGACCGGGTATGTTCTGTCCGCCGGGCCGGAAGAAGAAAAAGATTTTGTCATAAAAAGAATCACAAAATTTCTTGACGACAAACCCCTGTTTCACGCCAATATGGTCCCTTTTTTCAAATGGGTTGCGGATTATTATCATTACCCGACGGGCCTGGTTATAAAGAGTGCTCTGCCTGCGGGGCTTGCTCCGAGATCAGTGAAACAATTGGTAGCCGGAGAAAATGCGGCAGAACTGAAAACCGTCTTTCAAAGATTGGCCCAGGAATTCTGGGTCAGAAAAATAGTGGAAAACGGCGTAATCAGCGTGGCTGAAACAAAGAAACTGCTCAGGGATGCGGAAACGTGGAGAGAAATTCGGAAACATATCAGAAAAAAGAGATTATCAATTCGAGAAACTGTGGAAGCAGACAGTATCAGGGAAAAATATGAAACATGTTGTGAAATAGACTCTATTGTAAGAGAAAAAATAGAGCAGGTGTATTCAGAGCAAGAGACTGACTTCGGTTCGCTAAAAAAAAAATACAGTGTTGTCCTTGGGATCAATCTGAAACTTTCGGAATCCAAAGTACTGTTTTATCTCCTTAAACTTCATAAACAGAATAATCACGCAATGGTTCCTCTCCGGGATCTGAAGAAGCACTATCCCTCGGCGACCGGACCATTAAAATCACTGGTTGGTAATGGAATTGTCATTAAGGCCGATCTGCGGGTTTACAGGAACCCTTTTGGTGAACAGCTCAGTTTTTTTCCACGCCCAGGGAAACTTACCCATGAACAACAGAGTGTACTCGAAAAAATCCTCCCACCGATCCGCGCAAAAAAATTTACTCCCTTCCTGTTACATGGTGTGACAGGATGTGGCAAAACCGAGGTGTATCTGAGAGCGGCTGAAGAGACCCTGGCCATGGGAAGAGATGTGCTGGTTCTTGTACCGGAAATTGCACTGGCAACCCAGCTTGAAGCACATTTTGTCTCCCGGTTTGGCGATCAGGTCGTTCTCCTTCATTCCGGATTAACCAGAGCGGAAAGGTTCGATCAATACCATAAAGCGCTTTCCGGAAAGGCTCATATAGTTATTGGTGCACGGTCAGCACTTTTTGCTCCTCTTCCGGACCCCGGACTCATAGTTGTTGATGAGGAGCATGACACCGGATTCAAACAGGATGACAGTTTTCGATATCATGGAAGGGATATGGCCGTTGTCCGTGCCAGAAATCATGATGCCGTCGTTATTCTCGGCTCGGCGACTCCTTCCATCACCAGTTATGCCAACACCGATTCCGGGAAATATACTTTGTTGAGCATGAAAAAAAGAGTGGCGGACAGGCCTCTGCCGGTAGTGACTATTGTTGACCTGACCAGAGATGGTGGAAAGGGAAAGGGAAAAAAGAGTATTATACGATCAATATTGAGGGGGCGTCTGGAAAAGAATTTACAGATGAAAAATCAGAGCATCCTGCTACTGAACAGAAGAGGGTTTTCCACCTCTCTCATATGCAGAGATTGCGGAACACCGGTTCAATGCAGTCATTGCAATGTATCATTAACTCTGCATAAAAACAGGGATCGTCTGCTCTGTCATTACTGCGGTTTCTCCCTGTCGGCAAAGACTGTCTGTTTTGAGTGCAGATCAATGGATCTTATTCCGGCAGGATTCGGTATTGAGCGGGTTGAGGAAGAGGTGAGAGAGCTGTTTCCAGAAGCTGTTGTGGCCCGTATCGATTCAGACACGGCGGCGGACAGAAGACAATTTCTGAAACTCTTAAGAAAAATGCAGGATGGGGAAATTGATATTCTTATCGGTACCCAGATGATTGCCAAAGGACATCATTTTCCCGGAGTTACTCTGGTTGGTATTGTCTGGGCTGACGGCGGTCTTTCCATGCCGGATTTCCGGGCAGCAGAAAAAACCTTTCAGCTTATTACACAGGTAACGGGGCGGGCGGGGCGGGGTGAAAAATCCGGTGAAGTGATTATCCAGACCATGCGACCGGACCATTATGCTATTCTCTATGCCCAGCAACACCAGTATGACTTGCTCTATCAACAGGAGATGCGTCTGCGGCGTTCTCCCGCTTTCCCTCCCCATGTTCGTCTGGTTGCTGTTCGAATCGAAGGAAAGGTGGAACAGGAAGTGCAGAAAACGGCCCTGATGATCGGACGTTTTCTAAGAGCCACCATAGAAAACAAAAAAACAGGTCTGGCTGTTCTCGGACCGGCTCCGGCCCCGCTTGACAAGATAAAGGGCAGGTACCGCTGGCAGCTATTGATCAAAGGGAGAAACAGTGATGGGCTCCATGACGTGGTGATCCGACTGGAAAAGGAGAAGACTGGTCTGGTTACCGGAGACTGTCGGCTGATTATTGATGTTGATCCTGAGAATATGATGTGACCTGTGAGTAATTACGTGCCGGTTTATTCGTCAGTAAAATAATGGCGTAGTGATTCCAGATTGGTTTCGATTTCTATTTCCAGTATCTGAGCAAGGCTGTTGAGGGTGACAATTGCGTTCTGATCTGCATCCCGGACACTTATGTCCCTGATTCGTTCAAGCATTCCCTTATTGACTTTTTTTACCACGTCATACCGAACAAGGATATTGTTCAGTTCGAAATCTGCCGTCTGCTCCTCTTCCTTGAGGAAATATTGGCGCAGGAGATAGGCTGCAACGGATCGAAATACCGATTCATCAACCGTCGCAAAGGGCAGGTGAAACCGGGCGAGAGGCCTGAGGAAATCCATAACAGGGCAGCCGCTTGTGGCCATAAGCAGGCCGAGAATGGAGGAAAGGCCTTTCTGGACTGTTGTATCCTTGCTCACCACACGTTCAGGAGAACTGCAGGATACACTGCATTTTTTATGGGAGGGGCATTGGATAAATGTTGAAACGAGTTCAGCGATATTTACGGCCACAGGACAATGGCTGTATGTTTCATCATCCAGGGAACAGGGTGGACATTGATGGTGAGGCAGCAGGGCCCAGGAGGGTGGGTTTATCTTTTTTTCTCTTATAATTCTTGATCTGCCGTCCAGAACCACCCTGAAATTTTTTCTGCTGCCATCTTCAAAAGTAAAACAGTAATTGTATTCACGTCCGGTCTGTATCATATTCTTTCAGAAAAGTGTGTAACGGCAAAAATGAGACCTAAATCCTGCAATTGGCAATCCCGCAGGACAAAGAAAATGAAAAAATTTACATTCACTCAAAAAGTGAATGACCAAATTTCATTTTCTGAAGTGCAGGAATCAGGTGAGATCAAAAACCTTTACTCAAGGTCGATGCAACAACTCTATGAGCAGTTACCTTATTTGAAGGAAAACCATTTTTTTCTTGGAGTATACGTGGCTACCCTGTTCCTCCCTTTTTCCTTGGCTTCATATAATGCCTGGTCTGCCATGCTGATGAGTTTGTTTTTGCTGAAATCGTCTTCAGTGGCGGGTCTGCTGCAGGCCTGACCGAAACTTGCGGTCACATGGTATTCATCAGGGCCGTTGATGAAGCTTGCGTCCTCTATTGCTTTTCTCAGTTTCTCAGCCACATGGAGAGCTTCTTCCCCTGATGTTTCAGGCAGAATAATGGTGAATTCCTCTCCGCCATATCTGGCAAGCGTGTCATATTTCCTGATGTTTTCCTGTAATACTGCAGCAAAGGATTTGAGGACAAAATCTCCTGCCTGGTGGCCGTATGTATCGTTGAATTTTTTAAAATGATCAATATCTATAAGAAGAAGAGAGAGGAAAGATTCATTTCTGATTGAGCGGTCAATTTCCTGGTCAAGGATATTCTGGAAGTACCGATGGTTGTATACTTCAGTGAGGCCGTCAATATTGGCGAGATTATCAAGGATACGGTTTTTTTCCTCCAGTTCCCTGGTGAGATTCTCCAGATGTATTTTTGTCTCTATAAGTTGTTTATTCATCTGGTCGTAATCAAGGTTCAAAAGACTGAGTCGAATATTTGCCTCCTGAAGTATCTCCTGTACTGATTTGGTTGACTTGATTTTCAGGTTAAAATATTTCCCTGCCTCCTGCACTTTGAAATGAACCTGTTCAAAAATTGATTCAATATCGTCAGCAGAAAGGCCGAGCAGCTTTTTCGCCTCTTTTCTGAATTGTCGGTGGTATTCCTCAGGTTTCTCAGAATATAAAATGCGAATCAGAAGGTCGGAGAGATAAATAGCCCGAATGGTGTCACGCATTTTTTTATCCTTGCCTGTGTATCTTTCCGGATCGTGGTGATAGCGGATGGGCAGGACAAGAACATCGGGGAAACCCCAGCTTTTTACAACTTCAGTTCCTATGAATGAATGATCAGCTCCGAAGGTGGATTTTTCCACGCCGAAACCGTCGTATTGTTTCTCCTCAATGGTCTGCAGGACGGTGTCGTATTCTGCTGGAAATGTACAGGCCAGAATGAGCTCTCCCAGATTCTGGAGCAGACCGGTTACGAAAATTTCTTCGGTGTCGGCCCCTTTCACTTTTTCAAGAATCAGTTTTGAAGCCACAGCAGAGGCAAGAGATCGTTCCCAGAATTTTTCAAAATTAAAACGTGTTTCACCTTTACCTTTTTTCATTGAAAGAAAGGAAAAGGAAAGGACCAGGGAGCGGACAGCGTTGGTTCCAAGGATGGAAACAGCCTGTTTGATTGTGCCGATCTGTTGGGGAAAACTGTAAAAAGCCGAGTTTGAGACTTTGAGGATTTTTGTGGAGAGAGCAATATCCTGGGAGACAAGATTTGCAATGTCAGCAAGTGTTGTATCCTCTTTTGAGGTGAGAGAAATGAGTTTTGAAGCAACAGTCGGCAGTGTCGGTAACTGGTCGGAACTCAGGATTTTTTCAAGCAACTCTTTCTTGTTCATGGCACATGGGTGTGGGGGAGATGTTTCATGATTTCAGATCTGTCAGGCCAGATGTGTTTCTGCTATCCCCAAATTGCAGTTTCTCTGTACTGATCATGTATACGTGCAAAAATGAGGAGTTCACAGGTGACTGTAAAAAACACTTATCAATTCCAGTATAGCGTTAAAGAGTTGGACTGTGCAAGGCGGGTGGAAAAAAACTCGGTTTTTCCGCAAATCAGATTCCGTCACCGGTTTCCGGATAGGTACAGATTTCATCGAGATAATTTTTAAAAGTGAGGTTTTTTCCTTTGTTGATGATGTAGTCGGGAGTAAGAGGGATTTTTCCTTTTCCGCCTGGACCGTCGAGGGCAAATGTGGGGATGGCCATCCCGGAAATATGACCATAGAGATTTCGCATTATATCGATTCCGATATGAGTTCGTGTGCGGAAATGATCTGTTCCTTTGGTCAGGTCTGCCTGGAAAAGATAATAGGGCTTTACCCGTATTTTCAGAAGAGAAAGAAACAGTTTTTTCAAGGTTTCAGGGTTGTCGTTTATTCCTTTCAGAAGAACTGTCTGACAACCAAGGGGAATACCGGCATCAGCCAGAAGGGAACAGGCCCTGGAAGATTCTTTTGTGATTTCCAATGGATGATTAAAATGTGTATTAATATAAAGTGGATGGAATTCTTTTAGGATTCTCACCAGGTTTTCTGTTATTCTCATGGGCAGGACAGAAGGTACCCGTGTGCCGATACGGATGACCTCAACGGATGGGATATTCCTGAGCCTGGAGAGGATCTTTCTGATTTTTTCATCTTCCAGAAGAAACGGATCACCTCCTGAAATGAGAACTTCCCGTATAGTCGGTGTTTTTCTGAGGTACTCGTATCCGGCTTCCAGCGTTTCTTCGGTGACATGCAGCCTGTCAGTGCCGACCTTTCTCTTGCGCGTGCAGAAACGACAGTACATGGCGCATTGGTTTGTGACCAGAAAGAGAGCGCGGTCCGGATATTTATGGACAAGATTGGGTACAGGGCTGCGTAAATCTTCTCCCAGCGGATCAGTCATGCAGGTGAAATCCTGAATTTCTTCAGGGGTGGGAATGGCTTGTTTTCCAAGGGGATCATCGGCTGATTGTATTAATTTTAAAAAATATGGGTTTATTCGCATGGGAAAGTTTGCTATTACATCCCTTAATGCTGTACTATCACATGCTATATGTTTAAGGAGTTCTTCCGGAGAAGTGATACTGTTGTGTAATATTCTTTGCCATGTTTCCATGGCCGGATATTATGGGGTAAAGAGAGAAAATTGTCAATCGAGTGTTTGCCTGATTATGTATAGGGAGTGTTTATGTCAGCAAATTTATATAGATTTAAATACGATGAGTATGGAAATACAAGAGAGATAATCACCTATGCCAGCGGTGCCTCCGTCAGTTCCTGCAGCTATATAAACAAGGGTACAGCTTTCAGCAAAAAGGAAAGGGAACAGCTGGCACTGCAGGCTTCCCTGCCGCCGGGAGTACGGGATCTGGAGGCTCAGGTCGAAAGTACGCGGATGAAGGTGGATGACAAGGTTGATGATATTGAAAAGTATATTTTTATCCGCTCTCTTTTTAATAGAAATGTGACGCTCACTCATGCCTTGATTCGGTCAAATATAGAGCATTTCATGAGGCTGATCTATACTCCGACCGTCGGGATGGCAGTACAGAAATTTTCGTCAATGTTCAGGCAGGCGAATGGACTTCACTTTTATCCGGGAAATATCGATAATGCTGAAGATATTCTCAGAAGATATGCCAATCGTGATATCCGCGTAGCCGTGGTGACGGACAACCAGGGAGTTCTTGGTATCGGTGACCAGGGGGCCGGTGGTATTGCGGTGTGCCTTGGAAAACTCATGCTTTACACCCAGGGTGCTGGAATTGCCCCCTGGCATTGTCTTCCCATTTCCCTTGACGTGGGAACAAACAACGAGAAACTGCTGGCTGATAACCAGTACCTTGGCTGGCGGCACAGGCGACTGGAGGGGGAGGAATATCTCTCCTTCATGGGACGGTTTGTCAGGGCGTTTCGAAATGTGTTCCCTAACGCGCTCTGCCAGTGGGAGGATTTTTTTCAGCACAATGCATTTTCGATACGAGATGCTTTTGTTGATGAGATAATCTCATTTAATGATGATATCCAGGGGACGGGAGCTGCCACTTTAGCCGCTATTTTTTCCGCGGTAAAGATAAAGAAGGAAAAACTGGAGGACCAGGTTTATCTCATTCATGGAGCCGGTGTAAGGGGCGTAGGTATCGGAGAACAGATACTGAACTGCCTGGTAATGCAGGGTCTGACTGAAAAAGAAGCTGCAAATAGAATATTTATTATTGATTCAAAAGGACTGGTTACCAGCAATCGCAGTGTTGAATTTTACAAGAAAAAATTTGCAAAAGACCCTGAGGAATTTC
Source organism: Desulfomarina sp. (assembly GCF_054039375.1). Taxonomy (NCBI): domain Bacteria; kingdom Pseudomonadati; phylum Thermodesulfobacteriota; class Desulfobulbia; order Desulfobulbales; family Desulfobulbaceae; genus Desulfomarina; species Desulfomarina sp. The sequence continues at coordinate 27,426 of NZ_JBPLBA010000126.1, forward strand.
CCTGGATCAAGGATATCGGTAAAACTGACAATCTTACTGTAATCAGGCACAGTGGGACTACTGCTCTCATTGGAACTTCAGGACAGGAATTCTGCTTTCGGGAAGAGGTTATTGAAGCGATAAGGAAAAACACTGCCAATCCGCTTCTTTTACCTCTTTTTCATCATGTTTCCACGCCTGATATCTTCTGCCACAATATGCGTAAGTGGACGGATGATGGCGCCCTTGTGGCCACAAGCAGTCCATGTGCTTCCATGGAGTCAATGGCAGACACATTTAAGGTCAGTCAATGCAATAACGCCTTCGTATTTCCGGGAGTCGGACTCGGGGTACTGGTATCGGGGGCCAGGGAGGTATTGCCGCAGTTCTTTACGGCAGCGGCGCGTGCAATTGCAGACTCTGTTTCTTCTGATGATCTGGCCGCAGGAAACCTCATGCCGGATGTCAGCCAGATCAGTTCGATAGGTAAAAAAGTTGCCCTTGCCGTGGCAATGTCAGCCGTGGAAAACGGAGTCAGTCGCCCCTGTATTTATTCCGATTTTCAGCACGATGGTGACAGGGCAAGGATGGAGAAACTGATTGAGAATATCAGGTGGAAACCGCAATATCTGCCATTGGTGCCTATGTAGCCACATGGTAATTGCTTATGGGCACCATTCCTGATTTCTGCAGGCTCTTTTGTTTGCAATAGGACCACCTATGCGGACAAAAGAGATCGGGAAAGCTGGGATATCTGAGTAATTTGGAAAAACAAAAACCCCGCTCAAAAATTATTGAGCGGGGTTTTTGTTTTCAGCCGTCTACTATTGAAAATTACAGTTTCTGAACATTTTCGGCAGCAGGACCTTTAGGGCCGTCTGTTATTTCAAAGCTGACCCTGGAACCTTCTTCGAGAGATTTGAAACCTTCAGTTACGATAGCGGAATAATGCACAAAAACATCTTGTCCACCATCTTGCTCGATAAAACCAAATCCTTTTGCATCATTAAACCACTTAACTGTTCCTTCTGCCATAGTACTACTCCTCTTGTGCTCAGTTCAACATGAACTGTTAATATATTTCCGGCCGACGGGCCGGATGATTTGTTACCGCACTCCAAACAAGGCACAAAACCATCAGGTCTGTGTATAGATCAAATATTTTTTCAGAGACCTACAATAGTGCAGCAATAGAAACCGTTTAGCATAACATATGAATAAAAGCAACAGATTTATTCCTGTTTGGTGAAGATAGTGACCGGAATTTGAGTAAAATAATGGAAAAAATTGTACTCTTGCTCATATTTGATTAGCTTGTGTCTGGCCGGAAATGAGGATTTTTGTTCGAGATCGAGGCGCACGGGAAATTTTACCGCAGGCATATAATTGATTTACCGAGGATAAAATTTCTCGGGCGAAGCAGATATCCTGATTTTTTCAGAAATAATTTTGAATATTGGATCGTTTTGAAAACAAAATACCCTGAATATCCTTTTGCATCCCGCTACCTGTCTCTGAAAGGCGGCAATCTGCATTATATTGATGAGGGCCACGGGCCTGTTATCATAATGGTTCATGGTAATCCGACCTGGTCCTATTATTACAGAAGACTCATCTCTCTTCTCAGAAAACAGTACCGGGTTATCGCCCTTGATCATCTGGGGTGCGGTTTGTCGGACAAACCTGCTGACTATCAGTATAATCTTGCCGGACATATTGACAACCTGTCAGAATTGTTAAAATATCTTAAGGTCGAACGATTTTCGATGGTGGTTCATGACTGGGGAGGAGCTATCGGCTTTGGCTATGCCGTGGATCATCCCGATATGGTGGAGAGACTGGTTGTTATGAACAGTGCGGCCTTTCGTTCAACCCGCATGCCGATGAGGATTGGAATCTGCAGAATTCCCCTGTTTGGGGAATTTCTGGTCAGGAAATTGAATGGTTTTGCCGGACCTGCCAGATTTATGGCCGTAAAAAAGAAACTGCCGGAAAAAGTGGCGGCGGCGTACCTGGCACCTTATGACAGTTGGGAAAACAGGATTGCTGTGTTCAGGTTTGTCAAAGATATTCCCATGAGCAGCAAGCACCCAAGCTATAATCGTCTGGTCACGATAGAAAACGGACTTGAACGTTTGAAAAGACAAAACATCCCCCTGCTCCTCCTGTGGGGAGGGCAGGATTTCTGTTTTAATGATTCTTTTTTCGAGCAGTGGATTGATCGATTCCCAGATTGCGAAACCCATTATTTTTTTGATGGAGGTCATTATGTTCTGGAAGATAAATTTCATGAGATCAAGCCGATTGTTGCTGAATTTTTTGAGTTGAACAGAAAAATTCCTACTTGATTACCCATGAAAATCAGCCGAATTGTAGATATGCCTGCTTTATCAGGCTAGTGTCCCGTCAACACTGCTCTGACGTATCTTGCTTGTCTTTTTTCGCGCCATCCCGCCTGCGGCTTATGTTACATAGCTCAACCGAGGATAAAATTTTTCGGGCAACACAGATATCGGGCAAAAAGACCAACTATGGACAGGCACTAAATTACCTGTGCGGACAAAAGAGACTGTGAAAAGCTGGGGTGACTGGGAGTAAATACACTGAAACCTGTGAAGGAATGGCTGTGGAGAATATAGCGGAAACCTTACAAAGAATTTCCAGACGGAAAAAAAATGAAACGGGACTCATCGAGGCGAAAAACGGGAGAAGAGTTTCGTTCGGACAATTGAATGTATTATCTGACAGGTTCGCTGTTTACCTGAAAGAAAAGGGTGTCGAGCCCGGTGAAAGGGTTATGCTGATGGTCAAACCTTCGGCAGAATTTATCTGTCTGACATTCGCACTGTTTAAAATCGGGGCTCCGGTTGTGTTGATTGATCCCGGCATGGGATATAAAAATCTGCTTGGCTGCATTGAGAGGGTACGTCCGGATGTACTGATTGGTATCCCGAGAGCGGTTCTCTTCAGCAGGATTTTCAGAAAACAGTTTAAGTCTGTGACAAAGACCTTTTGCTGCGGACCATCTCCGTTTAATCTGCTGGGCAGGGATATACGGAAGGCAGGCAAAGAAGGGACCGCCTCTTTATCGGAAATATTCAAACCATCCGGAGATGATCTTGCGGCAATTATTTTTACTACCGGGTCCACGGGACCACCCAAAGGAGTTCGTTATGAACATTCGATCTTCGCAGCCCAGCTCCGGTTGATTCGTGACTACTATCAGATAGGTGATGGTGACATTGATCTGCCTGCATTTCCTCTTTTCGCCCTCTTTACAACAGCTCTTGGAGGCTGTGCAGTTATTCCTGACATGGACCCCACCCGTCCGGCGAGGGTTGATCCCCGGAAATTTGTTGATGCGATAAATCGCTACAATGTCACCTATTCTTTTGGTTCTCCTGCAATATGGAATGTGGTCGGCAGGTATTGTGCAGAAAGGGGAATTGTATTGAAAAGTGTCAGGAAAATTCTCATGGCAGGGGCTCCGGTCCCGTGGGATCTTCTGCAAAAGGTAACAAAAATACTCCCTGAAAATTCGGAAATTTTCACGCCATATGGTGCTACTGAAAGTCTGCCGATAGCTTCTATCCGCGGCAGGGAGATTCTGGCTGATACCTGGGAAAAAAGCAGGACAGGTAAGGGAACCTGTGTGGGTTTTCCGCTGCCTGGTATAAATATAAAGATAATTGCGATGGTGGAGGGGCCGATACCCCATTTCAGTGAGGTCAGAGAGCTTCCGCCACACCACATTGGCGAAATAATTGTTCAGGGTGATGTCGTCACCAAAGCCTACGAAAATAATGATCAAGAGACCAATCTTGCAAAGATTGCGGATGAAAAAGGACTTTGGCACCGTATGGGGGATATGGGGTATTTTGATGGGCGTGGGAGACTCTGGTTCTGTGGAAGGAAGGCACACAGGGTTGAGCTTGCAGACAGAACCCTCTATTCTGTTCCCTGTGAAGCGATCATTAATGAGCATCCTGATGTCTATCGTTCAGCCCTGGTTGGGATCGGCAGAGACCGCCAGGGAAAATGCGCGGATGCTGTTATTATTGTAGAACCGTCTGACATAAAAAATACGGATCCGGAAAAACTGCTCGGGGAAATTGAGACATTGGCATCAGAAAATACGCTTACAGAGGCTGTGAGATATTTTCTTGTGCATGAAAGTTTTCCAGTTGATATCCGGCATAACGCTAAAATATTTCGAGAGAAACTTGCACTATGGGCGGAAGAGAAACTCTCCTGAAAAATATAGATACGGCACTGGTAACAGGTGGTGGTGGTTTTGTCGGCAAGGCAGTAGTCAGGCTGCTCCTTGAGAATAATGTAAATTGCAGGGTGATTGGTCGGAAATCTTACCCTGAGATTGAATCACTTGGTGTTGACTGCAGGGTAGGAGATATACGCGACAGACAGGCTGTAATTCAGGCTTCAAAGGGAGTTGACTGTGTGTTTCATGTGGCGGCTCTGGCTGGAATCTGGGGAAAATGGAAAGCCTATTACGACACCAATGTGGTCGGTACGGAAAATGTTCTTGAGGGTTGCAGGAAAAATGGTGTTCCATACCTTGTCTATACCTCGACTCCCTCCGTTGTTTTCAGCCAGAAAAATATAGCCGGCGAGGATGAAGCCCTGCCGTATGCAACCCGGTTTTTATGTCATTACGCTAAAAGTAAGGTGCTGGCTGAAAAAATGGTGCTTTTGGCCAACAGCCTGCAGGTGAAGAGTTGTGCCATTCGACCACATCTTGTGTGGGGACCGGGGGATCCTCATCTTGTTCCCCGGCTCATTGAAAGCGGCAGAAAGGGAAAACTGGCCATTGTCGGTTCGGGAAAAAACCTTGTGGATATCACGTTTATAGAAAATGTTGCTCATGCTCATGTTCTTGCTGCGGATAATCTATCCACTTCAGCCACCAGTGCAGGAAAAGCCTATTTTATAGGACAGGAAAAGCCTGTTGTTCTGTGGGAATGGATAAATACTCTTTTTATGGAACTGGGGATTCCTCCGCTCAGGAAAAAAGTGTCTTTTCCGGTTGCATGCGGGGTCGGGGCGGTTTATGAAATGATATACACACTATTCAGGTTGCGGGGGGAGCCGCGTATGACAAGGTTTCTCGCTTATCAACTTGCACATTCTCATTTTTTCTCACACGAAAATGCTGAAAAGGATTTGAATTACAGGCCGGTTGTTTCCATTGAAGAGGGAATGAAACAGCTTGTCGCCTGGGCAAAAGCATTACTTTAGAAGGAGTATTTCTTGGACCATGAGAAAATTCTTTTTTCAATTTGTTGTCACTGTACTCGTTTTCACTCTCTGTCTGGTCAATGCAGCTGGAGTATTTGCCTTTACTATTGGTGATGAGCGTGAGCTGGGGGAAAAACTGCTTTATTCTGTCCGGTCCTCCTTTGACCTGATTGATGACCCGGATATATCGCAATATCTCAACAACCTCGGTCAGAGTATTCTTGAAGTTGCCGGGGTACAGTATTTTGATTATCATTTTTTTGTAATAAACAATAAGGAATTCAATGCGTTTGCAGCACCCTCAGGGCTTATATTTCTCCATTCCGGATTAATCGGCACCATGCAGTCCGAAAATGAGCTTGTTTCGGTAATAGCCCATGAAATCGGACATATTGTTAAACGACACCTGGCTTCCAGGGTAGAAAAGGGGAAATACACAAGTCTGGCGACCCTTGGTATGGCTGTGGCCGCTGTGGCATTTGGAGGGACTGTTGCCCCGGTTCTGCTGACCGGGGCGCTGGCAACCGGCCAGAGCATAAATCTTCATTACAGTCGGATTGATGAAGAAGAGGCCGATCTGCTTGCCTTTGAATGGATGGAAAAAATGGGCAGAAACCCACAGGCACAGGTTAAAATGCTGGAATCCATGCGCAGAATCGCCCGTTACAGGAGTGATAAGCTGCCCCAGTATCTGTTGACCCATCCTAATCCGGAAGCGAGACTTGAGTATATTCAGTCCCTTATTGATATAGAAAAAGACCGCAATAAACAGGATTTTGCAAAAGGAAATGATTTTGCCTTCATGCGGTTTAAATACAGAATTCTCTCTCAGGTTAAAGATGCAGCCGGATTGAAAGCCGCTCTGGCTTCAATTCTGGCGGATAAAAAAACATCAGAGTTTTCGCGTATCATGGCTGATTATGGTCTTTCACAGATTTCCCGAAAGGAAAATGATTATAGACATGCCCTGGAATATCTCCGGAAAGTCATAGAGTTTTTCCCGGATAAAACAATATTACTGACAGACAGGGGAATGATAGAATTTGATGAAGGCAGACTGAGGAGTGCAAAACGGACATTTGAAAATGTGTTGCAGAAAAATAATCTCGATATGTATGCAACCTTTGCCCTGGCGAAAATCTACTATCGACTTGGGAAGATTGAACAGGCGAGAAACTATCTGCAGCGGGTTGTTGTTCAAATGCCGGAATATTCAGATGCCTATTTTCAGCTTGGGAAAATAGCTGCCGATGAAAACCTTGCCGGCCTTTCCTCATACTATCTCGGCAAGTTTTATCTTTATGAAGGTAAACTCAAATTTGCAAAAATGAGTTTACGGAGCGCATTGAACAGTAAGAATCTGTCGCCGGAAATTCGTGAAAAAAGTAAAAAATTATTAAAGAAAATAAAACGGTTGAGAAAATGATCAGTGGTTTAAGCGAAATTCGTATTGTAACAATGAAGGTGTCTTGAAAAATTAAATTTTCTTCTAAATAACAAAAGTTATCTTGATTACCCATGAAATTCAGCCAAATTGTGGATTGGGCCTGTTTTATCAGGCTAGCCTACGGTCAAAAATCACTGGAAATTTCAATTGATAAGGAATTCAAATG
>NZ_JBPLBA010000127.1:0-21261 GCF_054039375.1 Desulfomarina sp.
TTTACGGATTCGATGACTTCAGTTACCGCCTGATGAAATTCCTTCTCGTGGGGATCTCTGTCAGTTACAAAATTAATATTGTCCATCTTCCATGTTCTCCAATAGTAAAGATAGTAAAAAAAGCGGATTTATTCCGCTTCTCTGTTAACGAGCATAACTGAACCGCGCAGTCCAGTTGCAAAAGACGTAAGTTATGTAAAAATAAAAAAGTAGTGAAAAGAGGGAAAGAAAAAAAAGAGGAGAAAGACCTTCTCCACGAAAGTGTTTTCCGGGTGCAGTTGTTCCGGACGTGTTTTTCCGGACTATCGGTGGCGGAAAACCCGATATAAAAACCACTAGTGACGTTCCTGCAAATAGTTCGTCTGTCCACCGTCCCCGGCCTTGAACTGATAGTGTAATTTCCGCTTAAGCGCCTGTGAGCAATTACATTCAGGCAGTAACTTGATTTTTATAAAAGCTGTCTCTACACAAATAACGATCCATTTACAATCGTTTTTTTCAACAATTTGAAATTATTTTTCAAGCAAAAAACAATCCAACACAACCACGTGATATTATAGTATTTTTCAAAGACATTCTTCCCGGTTGCCCTCCCCATCTTTTTCGGCTACCATGGGGTTCAGGAGGGTCTCAAGGAAGCCTCCTGAGTTATCATATCAAAAGAGGACTCAACTGACAAATGACACAACACTATTCCGCAAGTCCAGCCGCTTCCCGTTTTAAACTTTTCCATGAACTCATGCGGCACAAGGTGCGCCATATTCTCCTTATTTCCACCCCCTATGAGGCGTGGATCATGGAACAGGACTGCAGGCTGTCCGAGCAGATTGTCCACGAATACAGTGGCTTGAACCTGAGCCATCCCCCCCGCCTTACCTGGGTTTCCTCAACCGAGGAAGCACTCACGGCCTGCGGAGAAGGCAAATTTGATTTTGTCATTATCATCGCCCAGGCCGTCAATGACAAGATCATCAATATCGGCAGGGCGATCAAGGAAAAACACGACATGGTGGTGGTGGTCCTCACCCACCAGGAAACGCCCCTCAAATCCCATATGCTGGCTGATGGATCTCAGAGCGCCATCGACCGCATTTTTTTCTGGACCGGGCAGGCTGATATCCTGCTTGCAATCATCAAATGCATAGAAGATCAGTTCAATGTGCTTGATGATATCAGCTGTGCCGATGTACGGGTCATTCTCTTCGTGGAAGATTCCCCTTTCTATCTCTCCGCCCTGCTTCCCGTTCTCTACAAGGAGCTGGTCAAGGAAACCCAGGCGGTTATCGAAGACAGTCTCAACCAGGAACACCGGCTGCTCACGATGCGGGCCAGACCGAAAATTCTGCTGGCCCACACCTTTGAACAGGCCATGGCCCTATACGAACAGTTCGAACCCAATATTCTCGGGGTTATCTCCGATGTTCGTTACCCGCGAAAGAACAAACATGACGGTGAGGCAGGCCTCCGCCTTCTGAAACACATCAAAAAGGAGAGATTTGATATTCCCCTGCTGCTCACCAGCTCGGAACCCCACAACGCAGACCGGGCCGCATCCATTCCCGCTCCTTTCATTGACAAAAATGCTCCTTTTCTCAACAGACAGATCCGCTCTTTTCTTCTCAACCATCTTGGATTCGGAGAATTTACTTTCAGAGATCCCCAGGGAAATATCCTGGCCAGGGCCGACAGTCTCCACAGCCTGGAACAGAAAATGCTGGAGATACCCATTGAATCCTTTATCTACCACAGCCAGCGAAACGACTTTTCCCGATTTCTTTATACCCTCACGGAAGTGGAGCTGGCGGGCAAGGTAAGGCCCATGCGCCACACCTCTTATGAAACAGTGGAAATGCTCAGACAGGAGCTGGTGCAGATGATCAAGGAACAGCGGATGCAGCGCCAGAGGGGAGTCATCGTTGATTTTGACAAGAAACGATTCGACCCCGATACGGAATTCACCAAGATCGGCAACGGCTCCCTTGGCGGCAAGGCAAGAGGACTGGCCTTCTTTTCCGCCATGCTGCATCAGCACTGGGATCTGATGGCCGATTTCTCCAATGTGGAGATCTCAGTTCCCCAGACCCTTGTTCTCACCTCAGACGGTTTTGATGCCTTCATCGAACTCAATGACCTGGGAGACCTAGCCAAGGAAGAGATCAGTGATGAAGCCATTACTGAGCAGTTTCTCCAGGCCCGTTTTCCGGAACCGTTCCGTTCCGACATCCAGGCTTTCCTGAAGGTCACCGGTTACCCGCTGGCCGTCCGTTCTTCAAGTATGCTGGAAGATGCCCAGTTCAAATCCTATGCAGGACTTTATCATACCTACATCCTGGCCAATGACCACCCGGATGACCAGTGCCGTCTCAACCAGATGCTCACCGCCATTAAAAAAGTCTACGCCTCCACCTATTTCCGGGCACCGAAAGCATTCAGTAAACGTGTCGGCAACCGGGTGGAAAGTGAAAAAATGGCAATTATCATTCAGCGCGCCGTGGGCCGCCAGTATGATAATTATTTTTACCCCGCCCTTTCAGGAGTTGTCCAGTCCCTCAATTACTATCCCTTTTCGTGTATGAAAACCGAGGACGGTATCGCCTCCATTGCCCTCGGACTGGGCAAGGCTGTCATGGAAGGAGAAAACACCCTGAGATTCTCACCAAAACATCCGGAAATACTGCCCCAGAGATCCACCGTTGAGGATATCCTGAAAGGCTCACAGAAGAAATTCTACGCCATCACCATGAATGATCCTGACCCACAAAAGGAGATTAACGATACAAACACCCTCAGCAGAGTAGCGGTACATTCGGTGACCGACCACTATCCTGTACGTTTTTTTTCCAGCACTTACAGTCCTTCCGAACACCGAATCAGGGATTTTTATACAAAAAACGGTCACCAGGTTATTACTTTTGCCTCCCTGCTGAAATACAACACTATTCCGTTCACCGGCATCCTGAATACACTGCTTACTCTGGGCAGGGAAAAACTCGGCTGTGCGGTGGAAATCGAATTTGCCCTCAACCTTTCCACAAAAACTGAAGAAAAAAACCAGTTTCATGTTCTGCAGATCCGCCCCATGAGTGCCAGGGAGGAAACACTTAAAGTCAAGATCACCGAGGAAGAAATCAGCAGCGCTTTCTGTGTGTCCAACCGGGGACTGGGCAATACCGTTAACCGGGAGATGTGTGATATTATTTACGTCAGGCCTGAAAACTTTGACCCAGCCAAAACCACGAGAATTGCAAGGGAAATCGGCGAAATCAACAATGAACTCACCCGGTTGAACAGGAAATACCTGCTCATAGGTCCGGGACGCTGGGGCTCTTCGGACCACTGGCTTGGTATTCCTGTCACCTGGGAGGATATCTGCGGTGTCGGCAGTATCGTGGAAACCGTCCACAGCCGCATCAATGCCGAACCATCCCAGGGGTCGCATTTTTTTCATAACCTGACGACCCTGGGTATAAATTATCTCAACGTGGACCCGACCCGGGGAGAAAAGCTAGATTATTCCTGGCTTGCGGCTTCTAGGCCCTGTTCTGAAAGCGAATATATCTCACATATTCAAACAGAAAAAATGTTCACCCTGAAGGTGGACGGCCGTACCGGCCTGGCAGTCATTTTCGTCTGAAAAACATGAATTCCACATAAAAATTCACCCGGTCTGTTTTTTTTCTACAGAGACAACCCATCTTTATGTTAGTATAGTCTTAATCTTCCCCGAAACTATCTCTGACAAGGAAGTGGCTCATGAAAATATTCTTTCGACTGGTTCCTTTTCTTCTTTTTCTTTTGCTTTCCATCCAGATCTGTTCTGCCCGGATCGACCCGGTCATCGGAATTGTAAAAACAGTAAAGGGGAAAGCATACGTAACAGACAGAACACGAACATTTACAATTCAACTGGTACCGAATATGAAAATCACCAAAGGTGATCTCATCAAAACCGAAGCGAACTCTTCCGTCGGTCTCATATTCGAGGACGACACGTTGATGTCCCTTGGTCCCTACAGTGAAATAATAATTGAAGATTTTCTTTTTGATCCTGTCAACAGTAAACTGGCCTTTGTGGCAAAGATGATCCATGGTACCTTTTCATTCATCAGTGGTCAGATCGCCAGACTTGCGCCCCAAAAGGTCAAGCTCGAAACCCCGGACGCAACGCTTGGAATCAGGGGAACAAAACTGCTTATCACAGTCGACTGAACCGAATACTTAACCTGAGCACTGTCAAACTCTCATTATGGATCCAAAACTACTTTTAAAAACAGGAATCATCTTCCTGCTGCTCCTGCTGATTTTTTCAGGATGTTCCCGGAAAACAACTGTAATCCTCCTTCCCGACCCGGACGGCAGAGTGGGCCATGTTGTTGTCAGCAACACTGCGGGTTCTCTGGAAATCAATAAACCTGGAGAAGCAGCAACAATTGCCGGACATGAATCCCAACCGACTTCACCCGGGATACTCTCTGCTGCCGAAATCGATGACAAATATGGCCAGATTCTTTCGGTTCTGCCCGCTCCGCCAAAACACTTTATTCTTTATTTCCATCGGGATTCCACTAAACTGACGACACCCTCCCTTAAAATAATGAAAACCGTTCTTACAGTAATAAAGAAGGAAAAATCCCAGGATATAAGTGTCATTGGTCATTCGGATACAGCGGGAGACCGGAAATACAACCTTCTCCTGTCCACACGAAGGGCCCGGGCCATCGCAGAATTTCTTGCAGAAAACGGTATCGAACGCTCCAGGATAAACACAACTTCACACGGTGAAGAAAACCCGTTGATCAGGACCGCTGACAATGTCAGTGAACCAAGAAACAGAAGAGTGGAAGTTGTTGTCAGATAACTCTATTTCGTATGAGGGAAAAAACTCCTGCCACCGCAGTACCAGCTTCCAACAGCACGTCAATGTTTAAAACACTGCTGCTCAACAGCCTGCTGCTTTTTTTTGTTCTTTCTGCAGGATACCTGTTTTCACCAGAGATCATCAGATCAATCAATCTCAAGACGACAGATATTATTCTTTCCAATGTGCCGGCGAAAAGCGCTCTGTCTGAAGTTATCGTTGTAGATATTGACGAGAAAAGCCTGAAAAAATACGGTCAGTGGCCATGGCCCCGGTATAGAATGGCATTCTTACTGGAAAAAATTGCTGCCGATGGCGCCGGAAGTATCGGCATAGATATTCTCTTCCCTGAAAAAGACAGGACATCTCCTGTTACCTGGCGGAAAACTCTGGAGGAAGATTTTGGTTTTTCCATTGATATCAGTGGTCTTCCCGAAAAGTTCCTTGACAATGACGTCCTGCTGGCGAAAGTTCTGACAAACGGTCCCTTTGTGGCCGGATATGAGTTTCTCTTTAAACACGCAAACGGGTCGGAATATGACTGCAACCTTCAACCGGTTTCTCTGGTACGGAAAAAATCGGCAAACGGCCCAAAAACCTATCTCCATCTCCTGGAAGCAAAAGGAGTCATCTGCAACTGCATTCCTCTCAATATGACGACTTCCCTGTCAGGTTTTCTGAACGGCGCTCCGGATTTTGATGGTTTTTTCAGACGACTGCCCCTGCTGATACGGTACAACAGCAGACTCTACCCTTCATTCACCCTGGCCATGCTCATGCAGTTCACTGGAGAAAAAGTCATCACAGTTGAAAAAAGCAGCACCGGCATTGTCACCCTTTTTCTTGGCAATTTACGCATTCCAACCGACAATCTGGGTAATTTCCTTTTTGGACCTCCGGTTTCAGATGGGCAAACAAACATCCCGGCCACAGACATACTCGAAGGTCACTTTGCTCCGGACCTGTTTAAAGACAAAATTGTCATCGTGGGATCAACGGCTTCCGGCCTGACACAATATTACCCCACTGCCTTCAGGCCCGACATGAGCCTCCTTGACCTGCACAAATACTCTCTGGAGTCCATCCTCGCGAAAACACCTACAATACGGACACCACTTTTCAGCCTGTATGAAGTCGCCACCGCAATTTTTCTCTGCCTGATTCTCCTTGCCGGCGTCGTTACACTGAGTACCTTCTTCTCAACAGTTCTTTTCCTGCTCTGCCTTTTCTCAAGCTGGATTGCCGCCATAGTTGTCTACAAAACCAGCGGTTACCTCTTTTCCCCATTCTTTCCCACAATATTGCTGACAATCAATTTCAGTCAGCTGCACCTGCTCAGGTTCAGGCATTTCCAGATCAGGGCCAGGGCTGAAACCCGGGAAACATTCTCCCTGCTGCAGGACAGGGAAAAAACCCTCCGCTCAATTCTTACAACCATACCTGACATCATTTTCCGACTGGACAGCAGCAACCGGATAACCTTTATCAGCCATGCCGTCACAGCGTACGGAATGTCCCCGAAAGCAGTCATCGGTCAGTCAATTTTTGACTTTATTGCTCCAGAAGATCGGGAAAAAGCGAAAAAGAGACTCACTGAGCGAGCAAAAACCGACCAGCCCATGAAAGAAATGGAACTCTGCCTGCTCGTCCAACTCGAAAACAGTCCAGCCGAAGAAAACAAACGATATTTCAATATTTCAGCAGAGGGCATTTATGAGGGGGATACTCCGGTATACATCGGACTGCAGGGGATAGCCAGAGACGTTACGATCCGCAAAAAACTTGAAGGCCAACTCCTGCAGGCGCAGAAAATGGAGGTCATCGGTAATCTTGCCGCCGGAATAGCTCACGATCTGAACAATATTCTCAGCGGACTTGTCAGTTATCCGGACCTGTTACTGCTGGAGGTTCCAAAAGATGGATCTCTGTATAAAAAAATCACCATTATCCAGAAATCAGGACAAAAAGCCGCTGCAATTGTGCAGGATCTCCTTGTTCTGGCCAGAAGAAGTGTAAGCGCAGATACAGTCTGTAATATCAATACAATCATAGAAGAATACCTCAATTCACCGGAATTCGGGCATATTGTTTCCAGTTATCCGAAAATTGATATTATCCGGCAGCTTGAAGGGAACCTGATGAACATCAGAGGCTCCGATGTCCAGTTCTCCAAAGTCATAATGAATATGGTCATAAACGCTGCTGAAGCGATAGCAGACAGCGGCAGAATTACCATCAGCACTGCCAACGTCCACCTGCGAAAGGCCCTGAACGGTTATGAAACGATCCCCCCTGACCAGTATGTCTCTGTTTCCGTTTCTGACAGTGGCACCGGCATCCACCCGGATGATCTCGACAAATTGTTTGAACCTTTTTTTACCAAGAAAAGAATGGGCAGAAGCGGCACAGGCCTTGGGATGACCATAATCTGGACCACGGTGAAAGACCATAACGGCTTCATTGATATCCAGTCCACCCAAGGTGAGGGGACAACCCTGACCCTTTATTTTCCAGCCACGGATCAAGTCATCCCGTCCGGGAAAAAAGAACTCATTCTGGAGGATCATACCGGAACAGGAACCCTTCTTGTTGTTGATGATATTGAGGACCAGCTTGAAATAGCCACAAACATGCTCAGCAGACTGGGTTACCATGTCCATACGGCGTCAAGCGGAAAAGAAGCTCTGGAAATAATAAAAAAAGAGGAGATTGACCTGGTTATTCTTGACATGATCATGCCTTCAGGACTTGACGGTCTGGAAACCTATAGAGAAATAATCAGGATCCATCCTGGTCAGAAAGCTATCATCACCAGCGGCTTTTCAGAATCAGAACGGGTCAGAGAGCTCCAGCAGCTGGGAGCTGGAAAATACCTGGCCAAACCCTATACCCTGGAACAGCTCTGCATTGCCATTAGTGAAGCACTGGATGAAGAAAAGAAAAAAGACACATAATACACTCATTGCCTTTGCTCTAAACTCAGGGGCAACAAAAGCGGCAATTCTTCCGGCCGACAGTGTTCAGGTGGAAAACAGGCTGGCATCATTCTGTCATACTCCCAGATGTCCATACTGGGGTCAATCCGCCAGTTGTCCTCCCCATGTTTCAGGCCCCTCCGCTTTTTTAAAAATGCTGACAACCTGCTCCTCCGTCCTGGCAGTACGCCTCGAAATCGAATCGTCTTCTCTCCATGGGGAAGAAAGGCCCTTTGTCATGCGCCTTCTCCACGAGACAGTGGCAAAAATTGAACAGAAGGCTGTGGAACTCGGGTATACCGAAGCATCCGGGTTTGCCGGTGGATCCTGCAGACCGAGCTTCTGTGCCACCATGAAAACATGCCGGGCCATTGAAACAGGCCATTGCCGTTTCCCCGATCTTGCCAGGCCTTCGCTGTCCGGATACGGTGTCAATGTCGGTAAACTGATGGAGGCGGCCGGCTGGTCGACTGCCCTTTTCAGCCCGGATCCGGGCAACCGGGAACACCTTGCCTGGATAGCAGGCCTGGTCCTGCTCAGTTAAAATGTGGCCTTGACTTTAACTTTTTTTTCTGTAATTGTTTGTAGCAGTTTTCAGATACTTGCAAAAGTTTAATAGGGAATCCGGTGCGAATCCGGAACGGGCCCGCCGCTGTAACCGGGGACGAACACTGCAATCATGCCACTGTCATTCATCAAAGACGGGAAGGCGCAGCAAGTAGGACTATCCGGAAGTCAGAAGACCTGTCTGAAACAATAACGTACCGCCATTCGTGGACAGAATGGTGGTGCGGTAAATTCGAGGATAAACCAGGGATCCCGGATCAATTGTATTGGATGCCTTGAAAATTTGAATTTTCGTTCGAGAAAATCGGACGGAAAGTCAATCTTTCAGGGTGGCCTGTAATTGATCCGGGATTTTTTTTTGCATTCATTACCTCTTGAGAGTCACAACAATGCCCACATTCCCTGTGCTGTTGACCTGCCTGGTCCTGCTGCTGCCATCTGCGGGCAGAGCAGGTGAAACCGAGAAAAAAATCATTGCTCCCGTCGAACAGTCCATTGCCATTCTCCGGAAAGACCAGAAAAAACGTGACCAGTGGCAGGATGAAAAAGAAAATCTGGCTGAACAGCTCCAGGTTCTGCAGGAGGAGCAGAACCAACTGAAAGAACAGAAGCAGGAGCTGCTCGGGATAAACAGACTGTACCGGGAACGAATTGCGGTAAAAAAGAAAAAAATAGCTGATATCACCCAGATCAGTGGCCAGATAGAGCCTTTTCTGGAAGAAATCGTTGCCAGAACCAGGGAAATGATTGAAAGGGACAACCTGCCGTTTCTCACAGAAGAAAGATACAACAGGCTAAAGAAACTGGAAAAATCATTAAAAAACCCGGAAGAAACAATCAGTGAAAAATACAGGAAAATGATGGAGACCCTGCTCGTTGAAGCGGAATACGGTTTCACCGTGGAAACCAACCGGGAATATATTGATCTTAACGGGCAACGCCTGCTGGTCAACTGCTTTCGCCTGGGTCGGCTCAACCTCTTTTACCTGACCCTGGATGAACGAAACTGCGGTTTTTTCAATGTGGCGAAACAACGCTGGCAACCATTGCCGGTGGTGCATCTCGTTCAGATCAGGAATGGTGTTGCCATTGCCGCAAAACGACAACCGGCAGAACTCCTTAACCTGCCGGTGGGGAGGATCGCAGGCCAATGAAACTGACAACAAGCCTCTTTTTGTTTCTGCCTGTTCTGCTTCTCTTCTCCGCCCCTCCTCTTTTTGCTGGAGACATGCGGGAACTTGCAATACAGGCCAGTAAAATTAAAGAAAAAATGTTCCTGCAGGCCGCGGAGGAAAAACGTAAGGCCGAACAGATTGCCCGACAAAACCAGGCGCGAATAAAAAAAGACAGAGCCGCTCTCACGGGAGCCGTAACCAGACTGAAGGAGCAGAATCTCCACCTGAAACAGGACATTAAAAAACTCAAGGCAAAACAGGTTACGCTGGACAGGGAAGAAAAACAACTCAGTACAAAGCTCGCTGAAACCAGCGGAGTTATCAGGGAGCTCGTGGGGGCGATACGCGTCAGCAGTCGGGATATTGATACCCTTCTGGCGGAGAGTAATTCACCTCCACCGTACAGCAAACATGGAGTCTCAACCGGATCACTTGCAACAACAGACAGTTTTCCCGGTATGAACGAGATCCGTTCACTGGCCGAAACTCTTTTTGCTGTTATTGCGAACAGTGGTGAGGTCAGTATCCGCAGGGGTGAAATAGTCAACCGGAAAGGTGAGGCGGCAGAGGCGGACATCCTTCTCCTCGGGCCCTTTACCGCCATCTACAGACTGGGGGAAGAAATCGGTTTTCTCAACTACACCGCGAAAAGCGATACCTATTACGCTCTTACCCATCTGCCGAAGAGGCGAGCACAAAAAACCATCAAAAAATACATGGCCGGAAAGAGTGATACTGTCACCATGGATATTTCCAGAGGCGCAGCCCTGCGCCGGCTGACCCACCAACTGAGCCTGCTGGAACAGATTCCAAAAGGCGGTCCCATCACCTGGCCTATTCTGATAATATTCGCTGTGGGAATTCTCATTATATTTGAACGACTCCTTTTTCTTTTCCGCATCCGCGTCAGCGGTGACGATATCATCAAGAACATCGAAGATTCGGCCGCCGGGAACACCTGGCAGAACGCAATTGTACTCCTTGAGAAGATTCGGGAAAAACCGATGGCAAGGGTGCTTGAAGCCGGCCTTCTCTCCCGCAACGAATCAAGAGAAGATCTGGAAAACAGCCTGCAGGAGGCCATCCTCAAGGAAATCCCGTCCATGGAACGCTTCCTTTCCACCCTCGGCATGCTTGCGGCCATCGCACCGCTTCTCGGTCTTCTGGGGACAGTCACCGGCATGATTGCCACATTTCATATCATTACACTCTACGGCACGGGCGACCCACGGCTTATGTCCGGCGGTATCTCGGAAGCCCTGGTGACCACCATGCTCGGCCTTAGTGTCGCAATCCCGCTGATGCTGGCCCAGACCCTGCTGAGCCGCTCCGTTGACCGCCACATCGGGGAACTGGAAGAAAAGGCTGTCACCCTGGTGAATATCATCCTGAAATACAGGAGGGCGGAGTGAAAGAGCTTCTCGTGACCCAGTTCAGTCAGTTTCAGCAATACGTTGATGCGGGCGGGGTGATCATCATACCACTGATCGTGGTCAGCCTGGTTATATGGCTGCTGATCGTCAACCGGACACTTTTTTTCAGACGCCTCCACCACAAAAACATGCCCGCAGCCGTCGCTCTGGAACATATCAGGGAAAACCGCGTCCCCGACCCCGGATACTATCGGGGTGCTGTTGCGCTTCTTGTCACACGTTTTATGGAAAAACGCAGCAACAATACAACCCTGGACCGTCTTATCCTTGATGAAACAGTTCTCGTCACCAATCGCTCTCTTGACAACTACCTGACCACTATCGGAACATTGGCCGCCATCGCGCCTCTTTTGGGGTTGCTGGGAACCGTAACGGGTATGATCGCCACCTTTGACGTCCTCTCTTTTTTCGGGACCGGCAACGCCAGAGCAATGGCAGGCGGAATCTCCGAAGCCCTGATCACCACCCAGACCGGTCTGCTGGTCGCCATCCCGGGACTCTACATGAAAGGGTTTCTCGAACGACGGGCGGCCAACCTGAAACGACAGATCGCCCGGGTCGGCTATTACCTGAGGAGACAACTCTGATGCTGAATATCTCAGCGGCCCGACGGGCCGCCAGAACAACACCGGAACTGAACATAGCGCCCCTGATCGACATGGTCTTTATTCTTCTCATTTTCTTTCTTGTCAACACCAGTTTTGTCAGGGAAACCGGCATCCAGGTCAACCGGCCCGCCGCCGTTACGGCCACCTCTCTCGACAAGGCAATGATCCTGGTAGCCATTGATGAAAACAACCGGGTCTTCATGGACAACCGGGAAATCGATTTCCGCGCCGTTCGCGCCAACGTGGAGAGAGCACTTGCTGAAAATCCCGAAGGAGGGGTGGTAGTCATTGCGGACAGTAAAAGCAGCAGCGGTATGACAATCCGGGTGATGGACAGCTGCCGGATGGCGGGAGCCGATAATGTCTCACTGGCGGCCGCTGTGCCGCAAAGCAGGTAAAAATGAACAGACGTGGTGGGGAAAAGATCCTGCAGGGCGGAGCGACAACCTGGTTTTTCCCGGCCTTGTGCGCCCTGCTTCTGAATATGCTGTTCTTCCTTGCCATTCCAAACCTTGTGCACGACAAGGCTCCCCGCCACTCCGTTGATAAAATGGTTTCCGGAGTACGGTTTCTTCGCCTGAAACCCCACCAACAACCAATGCCACCCCGGAAAAAGAAAAAACAACAACCTGAAAAAAAACCGCAGAAAAAAAAGGCGACACAACCTCACAACAGACCGGTGCTCCGGGACCTGGCCCTGCCCTTTCAGTTGAATCCAAAACTGCCCGAAAAACCTTCCAGACTGGAACTGCCACCCCTGATCCCTTCATCCTCTTTTCACCCGGGCAAATTACCGAAAGTATTTCAGGCGGGTCAGCTTGACCGCACTCTTACCCCGACAGTCCGTATCCCTCCCGTCTACCCCATGCGGGCACGACGTCGCGGTATCGAGGGCTGGGTCAAGGTCAGGTTTGTCGTCAATTCCCATGGAAACGTTACAGACATTACTGTTCTGGAGGCCCACCCTGAACGGATTTTCAACAAAGCAGTAAAAAGCTGCCTTCGTCAATGGCATTTTCAGCCCGGCACTGTCAGCGGGATGGTGGTGGATGCGGAAGTGACGACAACAATACGTTTTAAACTGGAACAGTGAGATGAGAAAATCCTTTTTCCACTCTGTACCCGGTCTGTTCCTGGTCCTCTTTTTTCTTTTTCCGCCACCTCCGGTACAGGCAGGAAATCACCTGCCCATCACCGTACAACTGGTTCTCTCCCGGCTGGCTCCTCTCCTGGAAAAAGAGGACTATAAAAAGGGTGTGGAACTGCTGCAGACCTTCCGGCAGAGATGTACTGCGGCAGATCAACATTCATCGGACCATGATACGGTCTGTTTTCATCCCGAAATTACTTTTAATCTGGGCAACTGTTACCTTTTTCTGAAGCAGTATGACAAGGCTGTAGACGCTTACCGACAGGCTGTTAAACGGGATCCGGACCACAGTTCGGCATGGCTCAATCTGGCAAGGGCGCTGTATGAAAAAGGGACTTACTCTGAAGCGGCCTCCTCTTTCATGCATGGATACGAGACAGGGGGATCAAAAGATCCGCAGATCCTCTACTATGCCGGGGCCTGCCGCCTCATGTCGGGGGAAAACAAAATGGCCCTGGAAATCCTTGAACGTCTTTTCTCCAGCCATCCGGGATCAATAAAAGCGGAATGGAAGGAATATATGGTCCATGCCCTGCTGGCTACCGACCAGCCTGTCCGCGCCCTGCCCTTTATAAAGGAACTGGCCCGGGATTACAGGGGAAAGAAACAGATCCGCTGGCAGGAGATCCTCCTCTACCACTACCTCCGGCTCGACATGGGGAAAAAGGCTCTGGCACTGGCCCGCAGACTGGCCGCCCGGTCACCTTCCGTCAGCAAGTGGTGGAAGGCTCTTACCCATATTCACCTCAACCGGGGAGAATACCGACAGGGTCTCACGGCACTCACGATTTACAGTTTTCTCACTCCCCTGGACGAAGACGAAAAAAAACTGTGTGGAGACCTGAACCTGCAACTCGGTATCCCAGTGCGAGCCCTGCCCATTTATGAAGAAATTCTCACAAAAAAAATGGATAAACAACTGCTGCAACAGATCGTTACCATCTACATCCGTCAGGGCAGAGACAAGGAAGCGCTGGAATATTTGAATGCGGTTTCCCTGGGACCGAAAGACCTTCCCCTGCTCCGTCTCAAGGGAGAACTGCTCTATACCCTGAAAAAATTCAGACAGGCTGAAAAAGTATTTAATACAATTGCCGGGATAGATAGAAAACATGCTGGACCGGCCCTGATGATGGCAGGATATGCCGCCTGGCATGCAGGAGACACTCAACGTGCCATAACAATTTTAAAGAAACGGCAGGTTTTAAAAAACAGAAAAAGCCGGCAGTATGCCCATTGAACGCTCACGGATCCAGGGTGTTTTAAAAATCACCTTTTGCTGGTTTTAAAGGAAATCTGAACTGATATTTTTAATCAAATTCCTTATCAATTAAAATTTACAGGGCTTTTTAACCGTAAGCCACCCTGACAAAAAAAATACATCTCCAATCTGGCTGAGTTTCACGGTAAACAGTATTTTTTTGTCTTTTTCATTCCCATCAGTATACTAATAGAATAAGAAACATAATTACTCACAGGTACTCCAGCTTTTCACGGTCTCTTTTGTCCGCATAGTAGGAGTAGGCTATAGCGAACAAAAGAGCCTGCAAAAATCTGCCGCACCTGTGAGCAATTACAGTTCAGATGTAATAAAATCACATAATTGCTACCCTTGTGAGTAGTTACCACGATTCAATAAAGGCGCGCTTCCGACTGGAACAAAATCAAACAAAAACAAACACCATGAATGCCTATATAAACAACCTGGCTTCATTTCTGCCCAACAACCCGGTCACCAATGACGAGATTGAGAATATCCTCGGAACCATCAACGATATTCCCTCCCGAACCAGGCAGAGAATCCTGAACAATAATAAAATTAAAACCAGGTATTATGCCATTGATCCCGAGAGCGGAAAATTCACGCACACCAATGCGCAACTGACCGCTGAAGCGATAAAAAATTTGAGCGCTGCCGGCCGGTTTTCCCTGGAAGACGTGGAATGCCTCTGCTGCGGCACCTCCAGTCCCGACCTGCTGATGCCGGGTCATGGGGTAATGGTCGCGGGAGAACTGGCCCTGCCGCCCTGCGACGTGGTCACCACCTCGGGAATCTGTATCGCCGGCATTACGGCCCTGAAACACGCCTGCATGAATGTGGCTACAGGTAGTACAGAAAACGCTATTGCCACCGGATCAGAACTCGCATCCTCTTTTATGCGTGCCGGTTTTTTCCATGTTGAAGCAGATCCGGAAGCAGATATCAAAAAGAAACCCATCCTTGCCTTTGATACCGATTTTCTCAGGTGGATGCTCTCCGATGGTGCAGGAGCAGCCTGGGTCAGCCGCCACAAAAACCGGGAAGGACTCTCCCTGCGGGTAGAGTGGATAGAGCACCGCTCCTACGCGGGGGAGCTGGACACCTGCATGTACGCAGGGGGCATGAAACTGGATAACGGCAGAATCCGGGGCTGGCGGGAAATGGAAAGCAGTATGGAAGCTGCGGGCTCGAACTGCCTGGCCGTAAAACAGGATGTCAGACTTCTGGATGCCCATATTGTCACAACAGCCATGGACAGAACATTGGCTGTGGTCGCCAAAAAACACAAGCTGAAACCCGAACAGATCGACTGGTATCTTCCCCACTATTCTTCCCATTTTTTCAGGGACAGGTTTTATGAAGGCATGAAGCGGGCCGGGTTTGAAATCCCATACGAAAAATGGTTCACCAATCTTTACCAGGTCGGTAATATCGGCAGTGCATCCATCTACCTGATCATGGAAGCATTGTTCAAATCGGATAAACTCAAGGACGGTGACACCATTCTCTGCTTTATTCCGGAAAGCGGCCGATTCGCCCACAGTTTTATGCTGCTGACCGCGGTGCATTAGATCATGACTGACACCAGCCGCCGTTCGAAGAATATAGAGATCAAAGGTGCAGGTTGTCTCTGTGCGCTCGGTGGAAACCTGCCGACCTGTATTAAAACTCTTTTTTCGGGAAAACAAAAAAGCGGTCCGCCGACCGGTTTCACAACAGACAGGGCCGATATCTATCCCGTCTTTGAGGTTGACAACAGCCAAATCCGCCATGGCAATGATGCAACAGGATTAAGCCGTACCGCCAGGCTGGCCCTGAGTGCGGCAGAAGAGGCAATCCGGGACAGCGGATTGTCCCGTGGTGAACTCAGCTCAATGCGGGTTGGTGTTGTGGTGGGTACCACTGTCGGAAGCAGCCTGAACAACGAGGGATTCTATCGCAGGTTCTGTAATGGAGAACATCCTGAACTCTTTGAAATAAACCGTTTTCTTAGCTCCAACCCCGCGGAGGCCATATCCCGGGAGTTCGGACTGAACGGACCGGTACAGACAGTGGTGAATGCCTGCTCTTCCGGTACGGACGCCATCGGCATTGGTATGTCATGGCTGGATGCAGATCTCTGCGACCTGGTTATCGCCGGAGGGGCAGATGAACTCAACCGCATCTCCTACCTGGGTTTTATTTCCCTGATGATCAGTGACCCCGAACCCTGCAGACCATTTGACAGAACGAGGCAGGGATTGAACCTGGGCGAAGGCAGTGCCATGCTCCTGCTCTCAAAAAAACAAGCCGAATACCAGAGCAGCAGATACGTTGAACTTGTCGGTTATGCATCGGCCTGTGATGCCCATCACCTGACCGCACCTCATCCGCGAGGGAACGGCCTGAAAAAAGTTCTTAAAGACATTTTACGGAGAACGGGGGAACCCCTGGAAAATATAGCCTTTATCAATGCACACGGAACCGGAACCCAGGATAATGACAGGGTGGAAATGCAGGTTCTTGCTGAACTGCTTCCCGGAATACCTTATTTCAGCACCAAGGGAGGGACAGGACACACCCTTGGTGCAGCAGGGGCGATTGAAGCGGCCATGACCGCGGCCTGCCTGGCCCTGGGACAGGTTCCCGGTTCAATCGGCTTCTCCACAGCCGAAAAAAATACCGTACCACCCCTTGAAAACAATACAGAAATTACTGGAAGATTAGCTATTTCCCAGTCCCTTGCCTTTGGCGGCAATAACGCGGCCCTGCTGTTCAGGCGATAAAAAAAGGATGGTATTGCGAAATACAATACCATCCTGTCAAAAAATGAAAAAAGGATTATTCCCCTCTTTTTCAGCTCCTTTTTTTTCTGCTCCTCATTCCGGCAAGACCAGCCAGACCGGCTCCGAACAGAACCAGGGTAGCGGGTTCGGGTACTGGATTTGTATCGCTGAGAACAATATTATCAAAATAGGCATCACCGGCGCCACCACCGCTTCCGCTGAAATCCTCAAGCATCAGGTGAAATGCCCATGGAGCTGTAAAATTAAAGGTATATGAATGCCAGCTGTTATCATCGATCAGTACATCCTGGGCGTGGCTTGCAGTTCCGGTGGCATACTTCCACCTGTGAATTCCAGCAAACCCCTGACTTATACCGACATAGCCACCGGTGTTCTGGTTATCAGGAATATTAAAAGCCTCCGTATCCCCATAATAATCAAATGACAGCCAGTATTCACCCGCATCGAATGCTGCCGATGAAAAGATGTCTCCCCCGGAATTCATACCAAAAAAATTCATCACCTGGCCTGTTCCGCCGGCCGGATCACTCACAATCTGCCCATGATGGGCGCCACCACCTCTACCGGTCCATTGCAAGAGATCACCACTTTCAAAATCATCCGAGAAAACCGTCATGGCGGAAACCTGGGAAACACAGAGAAAAAAAGTCCCCGCATACACTAATGCTAAAAATTTCTTCTTCATTTTTTCCTTCCATTAAAATTGATATTGCTGATACAGGAATTAATAACTATTTTTTTGCAAGTACAATACCAGATTACAAACTTTCCGGATATTCTGCTTTTCCGGACACATCCAGACCAACAACAAATCTTTAAATGATCACCTGACTTCTTTTTCCACTTTTTCACCTTGACATTCCGGTTTACCGGAACAACTTCTCAAGTTTTTCCCGGTTGAATCCGGTCCTCTCCTGGAAAAAGGTCCACGGACAGCTCCTGCAGTTTATATTTCTGGATTTTGCCGCTGGCAGTCATGGGATAATCCTCTACGAAGGCAATGTGTTTGGGAATTTTATAACGGGCAATCTGTCCCCGGCAGAAATCCCGGACATCTTCCTCCGTCAGGTCATGACCTTCCTTTTTCACAATGAACGCGCCAACCTCTTCGCCATATTTCCTGGAAGGCACACCCACGACCTGCACATCAACCACCCCGTCCAGGCCAAAAAGAAACTCTTCAATTTCCCTTGGATAGATATTTTCTCCTCCGCGGATAATCATATCCTTGTAACGTCCGGTAATGGCCAGATAACCGGATTCGTCAATGACCCCCAGATCCCCGGAATGGAGCCAGCCATCAGTATCAACAGCTTTTGCTGTTGCCTCAGCCATATTATAATAACCCTTCATCACATTATAGCCTCGACAGCAGAGTTCACCCTGTTCCCCTGGTCCTAAAGTACGGTTTGTTTCAGGATCGACTATCTTCATTTCAATATGTGGCATTACTTTACCGACTGTTTCGGTGCGCCGCTGCATGTTATCAGAGGGCAGGGTCTGGGTAATCACCGGCGAGGCCTCGGTCAAACCGTAACAGATTGTGATTTCAGTCATGTGCATACGATCAATGACCTGGCGCATGATATGAACCGGACAGGGCGAACCGGCCATAATCCCTGTACGGAGGGAGGAAAAATCAAATTTGTCAAAAAGGCCATGTTCCAGGATGGCAATAAACATGGTTGGAACACCATAGAGGGCCGTACACCGTTCCTTCTCCACCGAGGCCATCACCTGAACCGGATCAAACTTCTCAAGAATAACCAGGGTCGCACTGTGGCTTACAGCAGCCAGCACCCCAAGGACGCACCCGAAACAGTGAAAAAGCGGGACCGGCAGGCAAAGGCGATCCCTGTGGCTGAAATTCTGGTTAGCACCGATATAGTAGCCATTATTAGCGATATTATAATGGGTCAGCATCACCCCTTTGGGAAAACCTGTAGTACCTGAGGTGTACTGCATATTGACAACATCATGGGGATCAAGCTGTTCCTGTCTCTGCCTGTACTCAACATCGTCTGTCATGGCAGCCATCCCCATAACTTCCGGAAGGGCGTAAAATCCGCGATGTTTTTCAGGCCCAAGGAAAAACAGACGACGAAGATGGGGAAAACGCTCACTCTTCAATCGGCCCCTTTCCTGCTCCCTGAGTTCCGGAATCAAATCGTAGACCGTCTGCAGATAATCAGTATCCTGATAACCATCAATGATAAAAAGATTTTCAGTTTCTGACTGCTCAAGCAGGTATGCCAGTTCCGCCCGTTTATAGTTGGTATTAACGGTCAGCAGAACCGCACCGATCTTTGCCGTAGCAAACTGCAGGGCCACCCAGTAGGGAATATTTGTTGCCCAGACCGCCACCTTCTCATCTTTTTTTACTCCCAGGGCCATCAGTCCCTTTGCCAGCCTGTCCACCACGTCACCAAACTGACGGTAGGTCATACGCAGGTTACGGTCAACATAGACAATAGCCTCGTTATCGGGATGGGACTCTATTGCTTCATCCAGTAACTGTCCCAGGGTCACTTCACGTAATGAATCACTCATTGGGTTTCACCTATGCGGGAATATGCAGTACGGCATATATAGCTGCCGGTTCATCTCCGACACAACTCACGTAATGCGGTACAATGGAATTATAATAAATCGAATCTCCAGTCGAAAGAAGGTAAGTTTCAGTTCCATAGATTACTTCGACTTGACCCTGCTGGACAACGATGAACTCTTCTCCCTCGTGACTGGACAGGTTCTTCTCCTGGGCCGATTCCGGAAGCAGCTCCACGTAGAAAGGCTCCATGTTGCGATCGCTTTTACCTTTTCCCAGCGAATAAAATTTCAGAGCCACCGGTTTTTCCTTGCCCCGCAGCATACTCAACTCACTGTTTCGTTCAGATTTACGGATGACCAGGGGATCAGCACTGATCTGGTCATCAAGAAAGGTACCAAGCCGGACATCCAGTGCCCTGGCAATTTTCAACAAAGGCCCAAGGGACGGGTAAACATTATCTTCGACAACGGACAGAAGGAATTCAGTTGTCAGGCCTGTTTCCTCTGCCATTGTATCCAGGCTCATTCCCCTGCTCTCCATGAATGCACTTATTCGCCGGCCAACTTTTTCGGATTTCATAATTCTCCCATGCAGTTAAAGTTCAATGTGATTTTCGAAATACGCCTGACAAAACAGGCGCATCTCCAGGTTCACAAGTATCATATCATGATGGTTTGAGATTAAATCTTAGTCACTTTTTTGCAATTTCTGAAATACGGAATTTTGGTTTGTTATCTTCAGAAATCAACAAGACAAATCGACAACACAATGTCGTTAACTTAAGGACAGGATGGTCCAACAAAGTCCCATTCTGACCCTGGCCGAGGGTGTCTGCAGCCAGAACGTGCAGTCACCCCCCCCCGGGGACGGGTTTATGGCGTCCCTCGGATGAGGTAGGAATGGGACTCATCGCTTAAGTAAACGACATTGATCGACAACATACAATATGGTCAACTGTCCGACAAGTCCTACATCAGCCACCGCAACCGGCTGAAGTACCAATCCAGGTTTCTTTCAGGGGAAACTTGAAATGAAGACAAATTCTATGTACACTCTACATTTCGAGAAAACAGGCCGTAATAATGTAATTGTTCACCTGCCGCAGATTTTTGCAGGCTCTTTTGTCCGCTGCAGCCTACCTATGCGGACAAAAAAGACCGTGAAAAGCTGGGGTGCCTGTGAGTAATTACGTAATAATCCATAGTGCCTGAATTACATCAACAACCATAATCCTGCACTTCAGGAACAATACAATTCAGGCGTTTTCTTCTTCACAATATTCCCAACTCATCCACAGGAGAATACAATGGCGGATTCCAAAAGCACAATTGGTAAAAAAGTAAAAGCTCTCAGAACAGAAAAAAACATGTCTCTTGAAGATGTGGCCAAACAGTCCGAAATTTCTGTTCTGGCTCTTACCGCCATTGAAAATGAAACTATTCACCCTCCTCTTGGAAACATCGTCAGCCTGGCAAAGGTATTCGAGGTTTCGGTCGGGGAACTGTGTGGAGATGACGCGGATGCACCGTTCTGTATTGTGAGAAGCGGTGACAGGCAATCAGTCGCCCGTTTTGAATCCACCGGGAACAAATCATGCGGATACAGTTATGTTTCTCTTGGACAGCAGAAGAAAAACCGTCAGATGGAACCGTTTATCGTAACACTTGATCCTGCTGAAGCGAAAAACGTCCAGTCAAACCAACATATTGGTGAAGAAATTATCTTTGTTCTTGAAGGAGAGGTTGAAGTGAAGCTCTACGACCATATCGACATTCTCTACCCGGGGGATTCTATCTATTACGATTCAACCATGCCACATATTGTCAGGTGCCATGGTGAAGAACCGGCAACAATTCTCGCAGTGATCTACGCCAGGGAAGAGATGATTATACTTTGA
>NZ_JBPLBA010000128.1:0-44137 GCF_054039375.1 Desulfomarina sp.
GTAACTACTCACAGGGGTAGCAATTATATGATTTTATTACCTCTGAAGTGTAATTGCTCACAGGTGCCGCAGATTTTTGCAGGCTCTTTTGTTCGCTATAGCCTACCTATGCGGACGAAAGAGACCGTGAAAAGCTGGGGTACCTGTGAGTAATTACGGATTGAGACTATTATTTAATCTGAGAGCCCAACGCACCTGTGACCAATTACAAATATGTCTCTGCAATAAATCAAGACGTTTAAATCCTGCAACCGGCAAATTCGAAATCTACGATTACCTGCCGGAGATATGAGGTTCAATGGCTTGACGTACAGGTATACTTCAAGCCATTGAAAATGAAGCAGGTAGCGAGCCCGTGACACTCCGGGTTTGGTAAATTCACCAATCAGGTGAATCAGGCTGCATCATCATCGAATGTCCACTGATCCAGAGTCGTATCAGAAGGGCACATCCTCACCGGTTGTCGGACTTCCCCCCGAAGAACTGTCACCAAACGGATCAGGGGGTAAAGGTGGCTCCTGACTGCCGCCACCACCAAAATCGCTGTTTCGCGGAGTAAGATTTTGAATCGTTGAGGCTATGATTTCAGTAGTATACCTGTCATTACCATTCTGATCCTGCCATTTTCGGGTCTGCAGACGCCCTTCAACATAGACTTTCATTCCTTTGGACAGGTAGTTGCTGCAAAACTCGGCACTCTGTGCCCAGACTATCACCCGGTGCCATTCAGTTTCTTCCTGAGGATTCCCATCCCTGTCCTTCCAACGTCTGTTGGTGGCCACACTCAATGTCGCAACTGCCGTGCCGCTCTGAGTGTAGCGCAGCTCAGGATCACTTCCCAGATTTCCCACAAGGATTACCTTATTTATCATTAACCATTCTCCTGATTATTATTGGAAAAAGGTGACTACTCCCCGGGTCACAACGACCTGTTCTTATCACCTCTGAACCGTAATTAAAAAATTACAAAAAAATTATCTCAGCCTAATGGTCGGGATCATCATTTTTGCCTGTTCCCGACTCCACATCCAACTCTGATTCACCTGCATAACCTGTAAAATATAAAACAAAAATACAAAAACGTCACCTATTCAGGATTTATACAACACTCTTGTCCAGCATACGGGGGATCCCTCCTTTTTCTTCAGGGATAAAACCCATCACTTCCTGCCAGATTTCATCGCTTTCCATGCAGAAATAAATACAGGTCCGGGAAGAAGCTTTTTTCTTCAGCTCCTCATATATATGACGATACAGCCTGACTCTTTCCGGTCTGAAATACCTTGCCTTGTTATCAAGTCCCTCGATAAATTCCTGAAAGTAAATATTTGAATGGGGAAAACGGCTTATTCCAATATCTTTCAAACTCGGAATATAACGCAAAGCACCCATGGATATCCAGGCTATGGCATCAGCAGGAACAAATTCGTAAAGCATCCGTACAGTTTCAGAATACCCCTCACGCCAGCCCGGATGATCTATAATCGGATCAAAATGAAAGGCCAGCCTGTACCCCATATCCGCACACTTTGCAGCAGCAGTCAGTCTTTCGTCCAGGGTTGCTGAACGCAGCTCCTCTTTTTTCATGACAGAAGGGCTGTTTAACGACCATGCCACAACAGTTCTTTTGTTGTGCTCCAGCCCCATGAGATTCTCTATCACCGCACTTTTGGTCTTCAACTCAAGGATCGCATTTGTTTTTGTGGCAAAATAGGAAACAAGATGTTTACTCAAACATGTAAATCTGTCTATGGCCAGGGAGTCAGTAAATTCGCCCGTTCCAATCCGATAAAATGTTTCCGGATTTTCCAGAAGTACTTCGTCAAGCTCCGCAAACATTTTTTCAATATTCACATAATGCGTCAGCCATGGCGAATTCAGGTAAGCCTGCAGAATACAGTAGACACAGTCAATAGGACAGTTCATTCCCGTGCTGAGTACCTGATAATCACAACACCGATATTCTTTTGTACCTGGACAGGGTTTAAAAAAAACACCCCGGTTTTCACAGAGAAACAACTGTCGTTTTCCGGCAGTAAGATTTGCAGCAAAATCCGCATCCAGATCATTGGGTTTCCCTCTCTCCGGAACCGGAGTATAATCAAGGCCTGTTCTTTCAATGATATCCCTGGTATACGGCAGATCCAGACACGACTCCTCGACAAAGAGGTTTTTTATAAAATAAGATGGGTCCTTCCACGTTTTTCCCGCCACAATACCTCCAGTAAATTACACGAATTCAGATTGGTATTTCATCTCCTGTACCTTTCTATCAATCTGAGAAATGATTCTCCCTCCTCTTTTTTCCCATGCTTTATACAGCCATTCCCGTAAACAATACACTTCTTTTCAAGCTCAAGCAGGGCAGCCTGCACCTGATCCTTATGAAGAATACCCGAATCCAGTAAATTCGTAATGGCTTGAATTCGTAATTTATCCATACCCACACGATAAATCCATGAGACTTGATCCGCTCGCCCGCCTTCTTTAATCGTCAGCGGTAAATCAACAAGATAAAACAAAAACCTGCAGCTCACCCTTAACCAGAAGTCATAATCTTCACAGCATCTCAGGCATTCATCAAAATTTCCCACAATTGAAAACAATTCCTTTTTCAACATTACTGTTGACATGCCCACTCCACACAGCAGAAGGCAGTGGTCAAAAATATTGCCATGTCGGGGGATATGGATCTTTTTCTGATTAAGATGTTCACCATTTCGAAACCATTGTTCCCTTGTATGGCTGATCCAGTATTCGGGATTTTTTTTCATTGCCGCAAACTGCAGTTCCAGTTTTTTTCTCTTCCAGTGATCATCTGAATCGAGAAAAGCAATATAGGGATATCGGGCAACAGCAATTCCCCTGTTTCTTGCCGCAGCCGGGCCGCTGTTTTCCTGCCGTAAATAATTTACATCAATGGTACATGACTGGGAAAAATCCTCAACAACCGAAGAGGTTTGATCAGTAGAGCCGTCATCAACTACGATAATTTCACCACATCTCAGCGTCTGCCTGTGTATTGATTCAAGAGCTCTGTGGAGAAATTGTGAACGATTATAAGCAGGAATAATGACCGAGACAGGACAACGGGATGTCAACATCTTATTTAGTTATTAATTTTTTAATTACATAAATATAATCAATAATTATTATGGCAATTTACTAATGCAATAATGTATACTATAAAACTCGAATAGTATACTCCTTCTCCTCGGAGAAGTCTAAATATTAGATTATTACGGTTTTACAATGTCCACGGAAATACTGATCAACGCGACGAGCTACGAGGTGCGCCTGGCCCTTGTGGAGGATGGAACCCTGAGCGAATTTCATATGCAGAGGCATACTGAAAAAGGGCTCATGGGAAATGTCTATAAAGGCAAAGTAGTCCGAGTCCTCCCGGGAATGCAGGCTGCATTTGTGGATATCGGCCTGGAGCGTACAGGATTTCTCTACGTTGCAGATGTCTGCGTTGCCTCAGACACGCCTGAGCTCTGTTCCTGTATGACGGACTGTGCCAACACCAATATCAAGGCCCAGGGGCTGCACATTGAAGACCTGCTGGTTGAAGGTCAGGATATCATTGTTCAGGTCAACAAAGATCCTATCGGGACCAAAGGCGCAAGACTCACCTGTCACATAACCCTCCCCTGTCGAAATCTTGTTTTTATCCCCTTGACAGACCATATCGGAATATCAAGAAAAATTGAAGACGAGGAAATCCGCGACCGGCTCAAACAGCAGATAGAGGAAATTCGTCCTGATAATGCCGGTTTTATCGTCAGAACAGTAGCGGAACATGCAACCAGGGAAGAACTGGAAGCAGATATGGAATTTCTGATGCTGCTTTGGGATGATGTAATGGACAGGGCCAAACACCGACCCGCACCTGCTGTTATTTTTGAAGATCTTGATATTATTTCCAGGTCCATCAGGGATTTTTTCACCATGGATGTTGACAAGCTGGTCATAGATGATCCGGCTGGTCATAAAAAACTACTCCAGTTTGCAGAAACATTTGCCCCCCAGCTTCTGGACAAGATCGAATTGTATGACGAAAAAATACCCCTGTTTGAAGCCCACAACATCGAGGCGGAAATAACGAGAGCCACAGAAAAGAAAGTGTGGTTACGTTCCGGTGGTTATATCATTATCGAAAGCACGGAAGCCCTGTCTGTGATTGATGTCAATACAGGCCGGTTTGTTGGCAAAAAGAATCTGAATGATACGATTTTCAAAACCAACATGGAAGCGGCGATCGAAATAGCCTACCAGCTTCGATTACGTAATATCGGTGGTATAATCATTATTGATTTCATCGACATGGAAGATGAACAACACAGGGAAACCCTTTTTAGTACTTTTAAGGAAGCCGTAAAAAAAGATAAGAGCAGAAACAATATCCTCAAGCTCTCCGAATTTGGTCTTGTGCAGATGACACGGAAAAGAAATTCTGAAAACCTGCACCAGCTGATGTGTGAACCCTGCCACTACTGCTCCGGAGAAGGTATGATCAAATCCAGGCGCACAATCTGCTATGATATTTTCAGAAAAATCAGCAGAAATGTCAGTAAGGCAAAAGGGTCAACCATAACCCTGCGGGTCCATCCAAGAATCGCGGACATGCTCAATGAAGAAGAAGAATTGACCAGAATCCGACTTGAAGAGGACACAGGAAAACGCATTATTGTGGCTCCCTCAAAAGAGCTGCACATGGAAAAATATGAAATAATCTGGCAGAATTAAAAATCTCCACAAACAATCACCTTCAGAATTCTTTTTCAGTATTCACAGGAGCTCAGCCTGTCATGGCTTTCAGATACAAAAAAAAATCATCTACCCCCCGTCGTATTTTTCTCACTATCCTGCTGGTCCTTGTCATCACCGTTGTGACCGGCGGTTTTTTTCTCTTTTTCGAGGGAGAAAACCCTGTTGCGAGCCTCAAGGAAAATGGTGAATTCATAGGCAAAAAAGGGATTGTCAAATTCACGGTCTCGGACAGTCAAAGCGGAATCAAATCAATTACACTCACAGCGTCCCAGAACGATCAGATAAAAACTCTTTACAAAATA
Source organism: Desulfomarina sp. (assembly GCF_054039375.1). Classification (NCBI taxonomy): domain Bacteria; kingdom Pseudomonadati; phylum Thermodesulfobacteriota; class Desulfobulbia; order Desulfobulbales; family Desulfobulbaceae; genus Desulfomarina; species Desulfomarina sp. The sequence goes on from NZ_JBPLBA010000128.1 coordinate 5,076, forward strand.
ACTTTTAAACGAAAATCCTACAAGGGACAGGCTGGTCCCACAAAAGAAAACAAAGCTATTTCCTTTGATGCAAAAAAACTTGGCTTTAAAGATGGTCCTGTCCTGCTGACGCTTGAAACCTCTGATTTTTCTTTCAGAGGCTGGCTGAAGGGAAACACTACCCGTATTACAAAGAAAATTGTTCTTGACACTCAACCACCCCGGATTCAGATTCTCCACAGCGAAAAATATATAATACCCGGTGGAAGTGGTATTGCCATTTACAGATTATCTGACAGGGAGGCAAAACATGGTGTCATGCTCAATGGCCATTTCAATCCCGGATTTCTCATTGGAGACGGCCGCGATGATACGTTTATCACATTTTTCGGCCTTCCTTATGATGCCAGAACAATAAACACCCTCGCTGTTACTGCCGTTGACAGAGCCGGTAACCGTACAGTTGCCCCCTTTTCCACAATTTACAAAGCAGACCGGAAAAAACGGGACAGAATTAATGTCACCGATGGCTTTTTGAAAAAGAAAATTCCCGAATTTGAGCAGTTTTACCCTGACCTCACCGGAACATTTCTGGAAAAATATCTATTTATAAACAACACAGTACGCAAACAGAACAACCACAAAATAAGCTCGCTCTGCAATACCCCGTCTGAAAAAAGAATGTGGAAAGACAGGTTTACACGAATGCCTGGCAGTTCAAGGGCCGGTTTTGCCGACCATCGAACCTATTTTTATAAAGGACGCCCCGTCGACAAACAGGTTCATCTGGGGATGGACATCGCCTCAACCAGGCATGCCAACGTAAGAGCCGCTAACAGTGGGATAGTTGTTTATGCTGATTATTTAGGTATTTATGGCAACATGGTCATGATTGATCACGGCCAGGGAATCTTCAGCCTGTATTCACATCTCAGCCAGATTAATGTGGTTCCAGGAGACAAAGTCACACCCAAATCCACCATTGGCCTGACAGGCACAACCGGAATGGCCGGTGGAGATCATCTTCATTTCTCCATGCTTGTCAACGGTGTTTTTGTCACCCCTAAAGAATGGTGGGATCAGCACTGGATTGAGGTGACCGTGAATGAGCCGCTTATCGATTCGAAATTTTGATCCTGACCCCATGGGCAGAACCCATAAGGGAGGTGGGTGGTTTTATTAAACAGGTTCTGTTTTTGTATTACCTGAATCCCGCACGCTCGCTCATCGGCTTCGTTTTGTTATCAAACATAAATTCATAAAGCCGTGACAGATTCAGGTTAATATCTTCCGTGGAAAACAACGATTAATCTTCATAATCATAATCAGGGCGGCGACACAATGCGCAACGTAGAGTCGGATCATCCCGGTCAAAGATCCATTCCCATTTTTTTTCACGTATCATTGACTCTTCCTCAACGCCACAGGTGATACACACCCACTTGTCACCTTCTTCCGTTTCATACAAATGCATTGTTTCCCTCGATTTATTGATAATATGGTTTATAATCCCGATAATTCCCGCAATGACTCACACCCACTCCAGCTTTTCACGTGCTCTTTTTGCCCGCAAAGGCAGGTTATAGCGAAGAAAGAGGTGGAAAATCCTGCAGAAGGTGGACAGTTACAGTGCATAATCTATAAAAATATTGAGTTATTGACCTGTTGAATAATAGTCAGCAATTCCCTGCACGAAAGAAAATACAGTTCAATATGGAGACAATACAATTCTCTGGTCGAATTTCACATTTCATTGAAAACACTTTTTACTACTGTTATTCAACCTTTCATGCAAGTTTTTTCTCCCCATAATGGTCGTGACTGAAGGTAGCCATCTTCCCGTGTACTTTATGAAACCGTTTTCAAGACTCCCACTATTATTATACAGTTATCTGGCGACTGAAATGCTTGCACCTTTTTTCGCCAGTTTTATCATAATGAATTGTGTCTTTTTCCTGGTTAAGCTTATACCGTTTCTCAATTTCACCCTCGAACTTGACATAGGACCCGCTGATTTTATCAGGCTTTTTGCCTATCTTTTCCCCAATATCTTCCTCTATTCCATTCCCATGGCCGCAATGATGGGAGTAACCATCGGTTTTGCCCGCCTTTCAAGTGATTCAGAGATTCTCGCACTTAAAGCAAGTGGTATCAGCGTTTACCAGCTACTGCCTCCAGTCATTGTCGTCGCCACTCTCATTGCCCTTCTGACCGGTTATTTTTCCATCCGACTCATCCCTCTGAGTGAGGTTTCCATGAAACACCTCACCTACCAGTTGCTGAGAGAAAAAATCAACAAAGGTATTAAGGAACACACCTTTACTGAAGCCCTTGGAGATGTGGTTGTCTATGTGGAACAGATAGACAAACAGACGGGAGAATGGAAGAAAGTCTGGGTCTCGGATATGCGCGGAGTTGACAATCCTGTCATAACCATGGCCTCAACCGGCTCCATGAAAGGGAATGCGGAAAATATGCAGGTTTCGATAATTCTCCGCAACGGCAGCCTTCACAGGCCGGGAAATGACAATGCCCAGATCGTTCAATTTGATCGATACAGGATAAACATCCCCCTCCTGCCCTCCGCAACAAAGGCAACAAGATTGAAAAGAAGCGCGCTGACTATGAAACAACTTCTGGATGAAGCCGGATCAATCAGGGAAAACACGGAACACAAACGCAAACTGCTTATTGAATACCATAAACGCCTGGTTCTTCCTGTGGGTTGTCTTATGATCAGCCTCCTGGGACTTCCCCTTGGCCTGCAGGCCAGACCTGGAAAAAAAGCGATCGGTATTCAGATTGGTCTTGCTATTTTTGTATTGTATTACATCCTTTTCACATTCGGAAAAACTCTGGCAGAAGAGGATCGTCTGCCAATTGCTCTGTCCATGTGGACACCCAATACCCTGTTTTTCATCCTGGCTGTTTTCTGGATTACCAGAGTATCAAACGAAAAATCACTTATTCCTGAAAATATAACAGTTTTTTTTCAGAAAACAGGTAATAATATACGGTCATTATTTTCAAAATTTTTAAACCAGATAAAAACCGGTATTCCCGGTATCGCTCAATCCGACAGCTATGATACTTCCGGCGACAGCAATACTGATCATATAGAAAATGCTGTTAAAGGGAATGCAAAGAGCCGGGTATTCCATGTGAAGTCATGCGAATTTTATAACTGTAAAAACTGCACAATTGAGTTTAAGGATATTCAAGTCGCCTTGGATGCAGGGTTCGAACCATGTCGTTTCTGTAAAAGTTTTATTGAAGACTAACGATAATTAATCACATGGTTGGTACCCCTGTGATTAATTACGGCTAAGGTGATCATTTTTTAGGGAGATTTTCCATGAAACTGCCCACATCAAGTGAGATGAAAGGTCTTGACAGGTCTGCCATTGAAGAATTCAGCATTCCAAGTATTGTGCTGATGGAAAATGCCGGCCTGGGAACTGTAAGAATGATGGAGACACAATGCGGCCCCTGCAAAGATACCTTTGCTCTTATTTTTGTCGGCCCGGGCAATAATGGTGGCGATGGTCTTGTCATCGGTCGTCATCTTCACCAGAGGGGTTGCAAACCCGTGTTTTTTTTCCTGGTCAACCCGGACTCTTTAAAAGGTGATGCGGCTGTCAATCTCAAAATCATAAAAAAACTCAGATTACCGTTCCATGTTATAGACACCCCCAGCAGAGTGGAAACGATACCAATTTTATTGAAGCAGTTTGAATCAAGAGGGCTGCCCTGCTACGCAATAATTGATGCAATTTTCGGCATTGGCCTGACCAGAAAAGTGGAAAGCCATTTTGCTGACACCATAAACCTTATCAACAGAAAAAACTTCGCTCACCGATCTCCTGTCATTTCTGTTGATACACCTTCAGGGATGGATGCAGATACAGGAAAAGTGCTTGGCACATGCATAAGAGCCAACTACACGGCTACATACTGTTGTGCAAAACCCGGTCATTTCATCCACGGCAGTGCTTCATGGACAGGAAAACTTGAAATAATCGACATAGGAATTCCTCCAGAGACCGTCTACAATGCTGACATCAGAACAGAACTGACAACTCAGGAAACCTGTAAAAAAATCACCTGTAATCTGAACCGGAAAAAATCCTCCCATAAAGGTATACATGGCCACCTCCTGGTCATCGCCGGTTCATCAGGGAAAACAGGAGCAGCTGTTCTTGCCGCAAAAGGCGGGTTGAGAGCTGGAGCCGGACTCGTCACCCTCTGTGTTCCGCAGAAACTGAATGGTATTTTTGAGACAGCAGTTATTGAAGCAATGACAATTCCACTCCCAAACAGTACCGATCATATCATCCATGACGACATTGATTTGATCATTGATGCAGTCCAGAACAAAAATGCAGTTGTTCTGGGTCCCGGACTTGGAACGGCCCCGGGCACGGCAAAACTTGTCATGCAACTTTACAGTTCCGTACCCTGCCCAATGATCATTGATGCAGATGCGTTTAATATCCTTGCGGAAAACAGAGGAAATATTCCTCTGCCGGCTGGTCCAAGGATTTTCACACCCCATCCTGGTGAATTAAGCAGGTTGATACGGAAAACTCCGGAAGACATTCAAAATAACCGCCTTGAAGCCGCCATAGAAGGGTGTAGGTTTTTTTCGGCCTCAGATCATGAAACAATCTTTGTGCTGAAGGGTGCAGGAACTCTTATCACATCGGAAGACGGTAAAACAGCGATCAATACCAGCGGTAATCCGGGAATGGCAACCGGCGGCATGGGGGACGTACTGACTGGAATTATCGGAGCACTTGTCTGCCAGGGAGTATCAGTGAGAAACAGTGCCGTTGCCGGTGTTTTTCTCCATGGTTATGCCGGGGATCTCCTTTACGACCAGAAAGGTTCAGGCTATACTGCGAGTGAACTGGCAGATGCTGTTCCGGTAACAATAAAAAAATTTCTGCGTACCTGAAATATGAGTGTCTCGAAACGCTCTTCTGAATCCTACCATTGAATAGGCTTCTGCCCTGTCTTTTCCAGGTACGTATTACATTTCACAAAGACATCGGAGCCCAGAAAGCCCCTGTGAGCCGATAGTGGAGAAGGATGAGTTGTAGCAAGAACCAGGTGTTTTGTCTGATCAATGAGTGGTGTTTTCTTCTGGGCAAATGCACCCCAGAGCATAAAAACGAGGTTTTCCTTTTTTTGTGACAATGTTTCAATAATGGAGTCAGTCAAAGTATGCCAACCCAGTTTCACATGGGAATTAGGTCTCTTGGCAATAACAGTCAGACTGGCATTGAGGAGCAGAACGCCCTGTCTGGCCCATCTTGTCAGATCACTGTCCTGGCTGACCGGTTTTCCATCATACACTGATCGATTGACTTCCTGCAGAATATTTCGCAAAGACGGCGGAATCGGAATTCCCTCTCTAACTGAAAAGCACAATCCATGGGCCTCCGGCCCCTTTCCCGGATGCTCATTGAAATACGGATCCTGACCGATGATAACAACCTTTGTATCACCAAAACTGGTTTGTCTCATTGCGGCAAACACATTTTCACGCAAGGGAAAAACCTTTATGTTTCCACCGGATTCATATGCCTTTTTCAAGAGAGATCTATGGTAACCCTGCTGCATGAGCGGTACCGTCTCTTCCCATAATTGTGATTGAACCTGGGTTTCCTCCATGGCAATATTCCATTTCTTTAATTGTAATTACTCACTGGTGCCTCGGCTTTTCACGGGCTCGTCTGTACAGGGAGGCATATGTGAGCATTTTTCTTTTCCTGTGGCGCAAAAATCGAGGAAAAACAATTTTTCAAGGTGGCCTGTAACAAATATCACAAAGCTACTCCATGCTGGCATTATCAACCTGTGAGTAATTACCCCGTAACAATGTCATCTTTTGCATTGCGATGCAGATGTTTAATTTTCTCAACTAGATTATCCATGGAAACAGTTGTATGAATATTGCACTGCTTCATAACGCGTTTACCCATTGACGAACAGAGGCAGGCTGTCGATTCAAGAATGAGCTGTGTTCCCCTGTTGCGCATAAGGATGCTTATTCCCTTTTCCCCTTCCTCTTTATCACCGGAAATTATTATCCCGGCAGCCTTCTTTTTAAAAATTGCACTCACCGAGGCCATAAGCACATCCAACGGCCCGACATTGTCCGCCGTTTTTTTCTGAAGACGCTGTAAAGTCAAACGGGTACTGTACGGTTTCAGGCACATATAATCTTCTCCTGAGGCAAGATAACAGTTTCCAGCCTCAAGACTTACTCCATCTCCGGCTCGCAGAACCTTCATGGAGGAGATTGAATCAAGATATTCAGTAAATGAATCTATCTGCTTGACATCACAATGGAGAACAGCGATCACCGCTCCACCCATATCCGGCTCCAGCCTGGGGATAATATTCAGCAGGTTATAAAATCCACCTTCTCCACCACCTATAACTGTAACAAAAGTATTTCTCCGATACTGACCTGTGACAACAAGATCAATAGAATCTCCGCATACGGAACAGATAATGTTTTCGTCCATTCTTGATCGGTTGAAGCTGACAACCTCCTTATTGCCGCATTCCTCACAAAATACTACTCTCTGTTCCTCTTTTGCGGGGAGTGTAAAGGATCCGGAAGCCGTAAAGACCGGGCTGACCGATTTCACTTCCATCCCGGCCGCCTTTTTAACCTTATCCGTAATGAATTTCTTATGAACCAGCAATTTATTTTCCTGGAAAATGAAATTTTTACAGATAAAATCCACAGCACCGTTTTTCAGAGTATCAAAAGATCTTGCCGTACCTTCCTCTGTAAGGCTGGACAGCATAATGGTGGGCGTTGGACGGTGGATCATGAGATGCTGCAAGGCTGTCATCCCGTCCATTAGAGGCATTTCCACATCAAGGAGAATGACATCCGGATTTGTTTTCAAAACAAGGTCAAGAGCTTCAATACCGTTCTGAGCTTCACCAGCAATGGTTATATCATCACAGTCATCAATCAGATCTCGAATAAAGCGCCGGAATACAAGGGAATCATCCACCAGCAGAAGGGATATCGGGGAAGCTGAGGAACCTGGGAATTGTGATTGCATTTTTTCTCTTTCAGACAACCGAATACCTCTTATCCTAAATCCTCGATTTTAAAAGATGAAAAAGATAACTTCTAATTTATGACATTGCCCATGAAATCAGAAAGCAAATAATTACATTTTCACCCGCCATGTTGATACAACCGCTTATCCCGGATGTATTCAACCACTTTCAACGGGACATACTTTTCCAGCTCCCGGAAGTTTCCGTTAATATTTCTGATGAAAGTTGACGAAACTCCAACCGGGCTTGTGTCAAGAAACAGAATGTCTTTCCCCCCCCAGTCACTGCTCCAGTGACTCTTTTTCTTTCTGTCATATCCGATATTCAAGGCAAGATCAACCATCTTGCGGCTATCTACATCTTTTCTATGACCGACAATAAGAGATACCTCCCGGAGAACATGCCGGAATGATTTCCATGTTAGAATATCGAGAAAAGCATCACTGCCGATGATAAAAAAAAGTGTACAGTCCTCTCCAATACGTTTTTTCAAGGTTCTGAGAGTATCTATGGTATAGGAAGGCGCAGGCAGCTCCCCCTCGATACAATCGTATCGGAATAATGGATAATCTCCACAGGCGATCTCCATCATTTTGCAACGGTGCGAAAATGAAACCAGGCCGGATTCTGCTTTATGCGGGGGAGCTTTCGACGGGATAAAAATGACCCTGTCCAGGGAATATTCCAGAATTGCAGTTTCAGCCAGCTCAAGATGGCCGAAATGTACGGGGTTGAAGGTGCCACCCAATACTCCAACACGTATTTTCACACCCTGACCTGCCCCTGGCCATAAACCACAAATTTCTTCGTGGTCAATTCATCAAGCCCCATCGGTCCATAAGCGTGGAGTTTTGTTGTACTGATGCCGATTTCAGCACCAAGTCCCAACTCACCCCCGTCATTGAAACGGGTTGAGCTGTTGACCATAACAGCCGATGCATCTATCTCATTGATAAATCTCTGGGCAGTTGTGTAATTTTCTGTAATAATCGACTCGGTATGCCGTGAGCCATACTTTCTGATATACTCTTTTGCTTCATCAAATCCTTCCACAATTTTTACGCAGAGTGTCAGATCCAGGAATTCTCTGCCCCAGTCATCGGAACCGGCAGGATCAATGTTTGCGGAAAGTGCAACACTGCGAGGACAACCAAGCATTTTCACGCCTTTTTCTCCCAGGGAACCGGCAATCAGGGGAATAAATTTTTCCGCAATCGATTTATGAACAAGCAATCCCTCCAGGGCATTACATACTCCCGGTCGGTGGGTTTTAGAATTTAAAATCACAGGGATCGCCTTTTCAGGATCTCCATCCCTGTCCATATAAATATGACAGACACCTTTATAGTGTTTCAAAACAGGAATTGATGAATTACGGCAGACAAAACGGATAAGTCCCTCTCCTCCCCTGGGAATGACAAGGTCTATCTGCTCTTCAAGAGTCAGCAGGTGATTGACGGCTTCACGATCAGTAACCGGAATGACCTGGATACAGTCTCTGTCAACTCTCTGTTCATCCAGAGCTTTCTGCAGTACTGCAGCCAGAGCAAGATTTGAATGTATCGCCTCTGACCCGCCGCGGAGGATCACACTGTTTCCGGCCTTCAGGCACAGGGCAGCCGCATCTATTGTAACATTCGGTCTTGATTCATAAATCATGGCGATAACACCAAGGGGAACAGACATTCTCCCCACCAGAAGGCCGTTGGGCCTCTTGACAAGACCATCAAATTTCCCGACAGGATCTGGCAGACTGCAAATTTCCTTCAGCCCGCTCACCATGGCATCAATGACTGAATCAGACAGGGTCAATCTGTCCAGCATCGCGGGAGAAAGACCTTTTTTTTCTCCCGCTGCAATATCCTTTCTGTTTTCGGTCTGAATATATTTTTTTTCTTCAACCAGAAATTGTGCGATTTTCAATAGAACCTGGTTTTTTGTCCCGGTTGGCAAAGACATCAGGGAATAGGAACTTTTTCTGGCTTTTTCAGCTATATCAATTACAGTTTTTTTCAGTGTCATCGTATTTCCGTATTCCTCCTGAGTTGTCTGAAAATTCCATCTACGCCATAATTGCCGCAGATTAAACTTCGATTATTCATAACTAGCTATAACACCACGAGATTATCTCGATGTAAAATTTCATCAACATCCTTATACCCAAGAACCTGTTCAATCTTGTCTGTCCGCAACCCTTTAATTTTAAAGAGATCGACGGAAGTATAATTGACTAATCCAACCGCAATTTTTCTTCCCTCCTCATCAACACAAACAACGGAATCCCCAACCTCAAACTCGCCATCAAGTCCGGTCACGCCGGAGGGAAGCAGGCTTTTTCCATTTTCAGAGACAGCAGCACAGGCCCCTTTGTCGAGAAACAGAGTCCCTCTGGGCTTAAGAACATAGGCAATCCACCTCTTGCGGCTCTGCATTTTTTCTTTTTTAGGCAGAAAAAATGTCCCCACCATCTCTCCGGAAAACAGATGCTGCAATATGTCTCTTTTCTTGCCGGGGCCGATGAACGAACTACCGCCGCCGGCAGCCACCATTTTCACCGCATTTATTTTGCTCTGCATCCCACCTGTGCCCAGGGCACTTTTGCTGTTTCCGGCCATTGCCTCTATTTCCGGCGTGATTTCAGATACAGTGTAAACAGGCTTTGCATTAGAATTCTGTTGAGGATCAGCATCATAGAGCGCATCAACATCAGTCAGGCAGATAAACATATCGGCTTCAATAAGATTGGCCACCAATGCCCCGAGATTATCATTATCACTGAATTTTAATTCTTCTATTGACACCGTATCATTCTCATTGACAACAGGAATGACACCAAGCTTAAAAAGGGTAAGAATGGTATTTCTCACGTTCAAATACCTGGATCGACTTGAAAGGTCGGAATGAGTCAGGAGAATCTGGGCAATCTTTTTATCATGACTGTCAAAAGCTTCATCATAAAGATGCATAAGACAGGATTGACCTATGGCCGCCAGGGCCTGTTTTTCTTTTATTGAAATGTTTTTATCTGCAAAATCGAGCTTTTTTCTACCAGCAGCCACGGCTCCGGAAGTAACAAGAATAACCTCCCGACCACTGTTATGAAGAAAAGCTATTTCCCGTGCAAGATTCTGTATAACGTCATAGTCCATTCCGTCTTCTGCCGTAAGAATAGCACTGCCTACCTTTACGACAACTCGCCTGGCTTTGTCAAAAAGAGTCTGTCTGAAATATAATCCTTCTTCTCTATCAATGTGGCTTTCCATAATGCCTTCAAAAAGTGTAACTCCAGTAGACACAATAAAAGTGGAGTATCCTTAAAAATTACTGCTCTGGAAGTCCAGAATTTCTTCTAATTTTTCAACCAGATTATCAATTCCATAACCGGATACGCAAGATAAAACTATAACATTAAGATTTTTATCGACAAAATGCTCTCTTAATTCTTTTTGTCTCTGATTATCGACCAGATCACATTTATTGAGCACAATCACCTTAGTCCTGTTTGCAAGTTCTTCCTTGTAATAATTAAGCTCATTTTCTATCGTTACAAAATTTTCTCTGCATCGTTCATCCGCCATATCGACTATATGGAGAATAATCCTGGTTCTTTCTATATGGCGTAAGAATTTGTGACCAAGGCCCACACCCTGATGTGCTCCTTCGACCAATCCGGGAATATCGGCGATAATACAGGATTCATGGTACTTGAAGTGAATAACACCCAGTTGCGGTTCAAGGGTAGTGAAGGGGTAACTGGCAATTTTAGGATTTGCGGCGGATAATTTTGAAAGCAATGTCGATTTACCTGCGTTAGGTAATCCCACAAGCCCAATATCCGCAATGAGTTTTAATTCGATTTTCAACCATTTTTCCTCACCCGGCTTACCCTTTGTCGCAATTCTTGGAGTACGGTTAGAGCCACTTGCAAAATGAGGGTTGCCGAAGCCGCCCTTTCCCCCGGACGCAACCAGAAATTCTTCACCGTCTTCAGTCAGATCTTTTATGATCTCATCAGTTTCACTATCCCTGATAATCGAACCGACAGGGACAACAATGATGCAATCCTTCCCTTTTCGACCGTGCATATCCTTGCCCTGGCCATTGCTGCCGCGCTCAGCCTTAAAATGGGATCTGTACCGAAAATCAATAAGGGAATTTACCGAGTTGGCGGCCCTGATAATTACACTGCCCCCACGACCACCGTCACCACCATTGGGGCCACCTTTCGGTACAAACTTCTCACGACGAAAACTGACACAGCCATTGCCGCCATCTCCAGCCTTCACAAAGAATTTCGCTTCGTCAATAAAACCCATGCAATACCACCATCAGATACTATCAATTCAGATTGAGCATAAAAAAACCCGACCTTTAATACAGAAAGGTCGGGTTTTTTTATCTAAGGGACTCTCACAAGTCCGAAAAAAATTCTGCGAAGGATCAGGCCTGGGGATAAACGCTGACCCTTTTTTTATTTTTCCCGAAATCCTCAAAAGTCACGACACCATCAACCTTAGCAAAAAGAGTGTAATCCCGACCACAGCCTACATTTGTGCCCGGATGAATCTTTGTTCCAACCTGCCTTACAATTATATTTCCGGCTTTTACGATCTGACCACCAAAACGCTTTACACCACGCCGCTGACCGATACTGTCACGACCGTTCCTTGAACTCCCGCCTGCTTTTTTATGAGCCATTTTCTACTCCTTACGGATGACGAAGACAGTACCTACGGTACTGATTACTCTAGTTTACAATTATATTGTTCTATGCAGTTATCGCTTCAATTTTCAAGGCCGTGTAAGCCTGCCTGTGACCTTTTTTCAAGCGATACCCTTTACGTCTTTTCTTTTTAAATACTATAACTTTCTTACCTTTTCCCTGCTCAGCAATTGTTGCGGTCACTTTGGCATTTTCCAGAAGAGGACGTCCTATTTTAACTTCCTCACCATCCACTACCATAAGGACATCACCTAAATCAATACTGTCCCCGACGTTGCCTTCAAGCTTTTCAACACGAACCTGATCACCACATGCGACCTGATACTGTTTTCCACCAGTACGTACTATAGCATACATTATTATAAACCTCTTAGAGTGAATTCTTCAAACGCTCACAACCAACAAATCAGTACAAGAACAGATGATTAGAACCATTTTTACGATACTTGTCAATATGTTTTTCCGATTACCCGTAAAACTCTGCCTGAACAGAGATATATCCGTAAAACCGGCAATATTTTTCCAACACAAGTACCAGGGTAATTACATGTCAGAGGTAATGAAATCAAATAGTTAATACCCCTGTGAAGAGTTATGTACCAGTCCTCGTTTCAGACAAGACAAGATTATTTTTTACAATAATTTTATATTCCGGGGAAATAAACGGTATATCAGCAGATTTGTCAATCAGGAAATTGATCTTTAACTTAAATCATACACTTCGAAAATGAAAAATGGGATTATCTCTTAACTCAACGTATCTCGACAAATCAAATGCAACCAGTCATTCATTTCTAGAATGACAGCACATATTCCATTTTCTCTGCCCAGTGGAATTGTCAATTGCAGGATTCAGGTATATATACATTCTACATTCCAATTAAGTACAAGAATCAACCTTACACTTGTGAGGCTGATAAAAATAGCACATCTCCAGTCTGACTGGGTTCCATGGATAATTAGAAAAAAAATGCCCTGATTGAATTCTCTGGAGATCAATCAGGACAATTTTCAAACAAGGCAATAACAATCAGCCGTCACGGATTCAAATCGCTATGAGGAATACTCAAGACGAGCTTTTTCCTTTTCCTGACGGATGGAGCACGCACGCAGAAAAGCGGCTTTTTTACCATGCTTGTTTATCGATACTGAAGTCTTACCCTGTTTTCCCTGATGGGTCACCCAACTCACTTCATATCTGTTAAGTTTTTCATTCAAGCGTACACCCACAACACCGGTTCCCGAATTACTCACGGTAACCATATGCTTGTTGGTCCTGACCTTGCCAAGTTTTTTCTCGGTTTTATCACGCCATGAAATGGCAGAAAGCAGACTTGAATACCTTCCGCCACATTTTTTATCGGAAAAAAACTTCGAATGGGTTTTTCCAAGAAACCTTACCCGGACATACCAGCCGTGGGTCCTTTTGGATTCCTGATCAATCCTGGCAATGTCCTTGTGTTTTTCCAATAATATTTTCTGTTTCTTTTCATCTTCCATAATCAACCCTCAATTATGTTTAGTGTTACCCGGTTCATCTTGACCGGTGCTTTGGTATATGCCGTACAGCAGCCGTTTCTCCTCGCAATTCTTCAAAAATGAATGGGGCAAATCAGACGGCACTTTAATACATCGTAAATATCTGTTATATGTAACTGTTCACAGATACCCCGGCTTTTACGGTCTCTTTTATCCGCATAGGCAGGCTGTAATGAACAAAAGAGCCTGCAAGAATCTGTGGCACTTGTAAGCAATTACAGTTCAGAGGTAATAAAATCATAGAGTTGCTATCCCTGTGAGGAGTTACTGTTATATCTGTGCTGGAAGAATTCAGTTGCCAAACCCGAAACCTGACAACAGATTTCTGCAGATTCTAATAGTTTGTCAAAGCAGGAAAGTCAACATTTTTTTCGCTTTTCTCAGAAGAATTATGCTTGATTATCAATATCTCTAATTCGATCCTGTCTCATTTTAACAAGTTATTCAAACCAGAAACGTCATGTCCTCCAATATCAAAAATGAACTCAAGCTTCTTACAGCAACTATCGAACAACTCCGCTCAGAAAATGGATGCCCCTGGGACAGACGACAGACAGCATCTTCTTTAATCCCCTACCTGCGGGAAGAGGTGGAAGAACTCATCAATGCCGTCGAACATAATGATTATTCCAACATGTGCGAGGAACTTGGGGACCTTCTCTACCTTGTTATGATGATAGCTGAAATCAATCGAGAAAAAGGTCATTTTGACTTCATGACTGTTGCAAAATCAATTAACGAAAAACTGATAAGACGACACCCCCATGTCTTTGCAGGAAAACCTTATAAAAACGAGGCCGATCTCAAAAAACAATGGGAAAAAATCAAGGCTGAAGAAAAAGAAAAATCAATTGACACCAATCCCTCCTGATTGTATTATACGCAGTTTTTATCGTTAGGCAATTTATTTATGCAGCAATCTCTGCTGCCCTTCTTGCTCGTGCCTCACAAATTCACTGTGTGTACGGGCCGAGAACTGCGGAAGCGCTCCGCAACAAATTACAGTCCATAAGGAGGAACTGATGCGCAGATACGAAACAATTTATATTCTTCGCCCGAACCTTGGGGAAGAGGAAATCAGCAAGGTAGTTGATTATGTCGGTCAAATCATAACAGATGAAGGTGGAACTGTTATTGACCTGAATAAATGGGGCATGAAAAAACTTGCCTATCTCATCAAGAAAGAGAGTCTTGGTTATTACATCTACTGTAATTATGCTACCACCCCGGCTGCAGTCTCAGAAATTGAAAGAAAATTCAGAATTGATGACTCTGTTTTAAAATATATGACCATAAAACTGGCCGATTCAATCTCAGATGAACAAATTCAGCAGGCTGTTGAGGAGATTTCATCCCGGGAAAATGCTCCCGCGGTTGAGGAGACTTCAGAGACAGATGAAACAGAAAAAAAACCCGAGGACTCAAAGAAAGAAGATGAGGACAAAGGTGAGAACACCGCTGAATAGAAAGATTATTTTAATATAATTCCCTATGGAGAGGGCTTGATTATGGCACAACGACCACAAAAAAAATTATTCTCACGAAAAAAAGTCTGCCGTTTCTGCGCTGATAAAGAACTGACTATCGATTACAAAGATGTAAAAACTCTACGTAACTTTGTCTCTGAAAGGGGAAAGATAATTCCACGACGAATTCTCGGGACATGTGCAACTCACCAGCGTCAGCTGTGTGAAGCCATTAAGCGGGCCAGGCAGATCGCTTTTCTGCCCTACTCCGGCTCATCGCAGAATTAGGAAGACAGAGGCACAATGTGGATGAGAGTACCGCAGAAAATCCGGAAATCAGAAGTATATTAAGAACTATTCTTATTTTTTCAGTTGCGCTGGTACTGCCCGGACTGCAGTGGACACTCTTTGGCTGGCTGCATATGCTCCTTCCCTTGTGCGTCTTTTATCTGCTCGGCAGATACGGTATGCGTTCCGGAAACAGAATGGTTATTTCTTCTCTGGCACTGGCTTTTCTGGTTTATCTGCTGGCTCGTCGGGTCGATTTTTTTCTCCTGTCAGTCTCCCTGCTGCCGGTGAGTTATATTCTTGTTCAATCAGCCCGACGCAGAGAATCCCCGGCAATCAGCGGCTTGAAAGGGGTAACGGTTCTAGCCGGATGCTGGATACTGGCATTTGCAGGTCTGTCCATTGATGCAGAGACTTCTTTTTACGCTCGACTGCTGCTCACCCTTGATAAAGGGATTGGAGAGGCACTGCAATACTACAGGACCAGTGAAAACATCAGTTCTGATTCGCTCCTGCTGCTTGAAAACACACTGCAGCAGATGAAAATCATTATCCCGGTAATAATGCCGGCCATGCTTGGCAGCTTTATTTTGCTGATAACATGGTTCACCATGGTTTCCGGCAATAAACTGGTTACAAGAACATGTGGATGGGCTCCCTGGGAACAATATCGTTACTGGCAACTTCCGGATAAACTCATCTGGTTTGTCATTTTTTCAGGAATGTTCATTCTGATACCTGCATCTCCCATGAGGAGTTTCGGGATCAATGCTCTCATTCTACTGAGTATAGTATATTGTTTTCAGGGTCTTTCAATCGCAGTATTTTTTCTGGAGAAATGGAATATTCCAGTTTTTTTCAGATCATTTTTTTATATTATGATTATTTTTCAGTCTTTTGGTACGGTTCTTCTCCTCGTTGTCGGCATTGGCGACATCTGGCTGGATTTTCGTAAACTGCACCATGATTCTGAAGAATCCGGTGAATAAATAATAACAGGTTCAGGCTGAGTGCAGCTCTAAACTTATAAAATTTCAATACTTTTAACCCGACATACAGAAAACAGAGGTTTCAGGGTAGCAGAAAAACTCATTCTGAGTCGGATTATAAGCACACATATAACAGGAGTTTAAAATGGAACTCATTTTAAAAGAAACAATCAGCTCTCTTGGACGTGAAGGTGATGTTGTTACCGTTAAAGACGGTTATGGCAGAAATTACCTGCTTCCCCAGGGAAAGGCCATGCTGGCCAACGAACAGAATCTTGCCATTCTGGCCAGAAACAGAGCCGCAATTGAAGCAAAGCTTGAAAAAGAGCAGAAACTCGCCGAAAAAACAGCTAAAAAGATTTCAGCCCTTAATATTGAAATTGAACAGCTTGCGGGAGATGATGATCGACTTTTCGGTTCAGTCACCAACGCGGACATCTGCGAAAAACTGGCTGATTTAAACGTTAAGATGGATAAACGGCAGATTCTCCTGGCAGATCCGATAAAGACCCTTGGCGAAACAAAGGTTCAGGTTAAAGTTGGGTTTCAAATGACTACTGAGATCACTGTCAAGGTTGTTCCTCTGCAGACAAAAGAGTAATTTTGCAACTGCTCACAGACACCGCAGATTTTTGCAGTTTTTTTTGTTCGCATTTGGTTGCCTGTGCAGACAAACAAAAACCGTGAAAATCTGAGGATACTTATGAGTAATTACCTTGGACCTGCACTTCAGCAGGTTTTCAGTTGACATTACTTCGTCCCCTGTTACTCTCCTGAGAGAGCTGGCAGTCAGGTCTTTTGGGAGGTATAAAACCGCTCAGGACTTCCCGGACATATAATACAAAACACACCTTAAGGTTCTTCCTTCATGGTGTGTTTTTGTTTCTTTATTGAGTCCCACTTACTCTGTCGAATGGATGGATATTCTTCTATGGATCAGCCCCGTGGCCAGATAGTTGCCGGTAGGATGCCCCCTCAGAATATTGAGGCTGAACAGGCTGTTCTCGGCTCGATTCTTCTCAAAGCCGATACTTTCGGCAAGGTCCTTGAAATAATAAAACCGGAGGACTTCTACAAAGATGGTCACAGGCTCATTTTCGAGGTAATGATTGATCTTTTTGAAAAAAATGAGCCCCAGGATGTCCTGACGGTATCAAATCTCCTCCGGGATACCAACCGGCTCGAAGAAGCGGGAGGAGCCACCTACCTTGCCACCCTCACTTCTATTGTCCCTGTCACTTCGAATATTTCCAGTTATGCTAAAATTATCAGGGAAAAATCAATCCTCCGTAAATTGATAGAGGTGAATACTGATATTGCCGCCAGATGCTATGAGGAACAGAACGACATTGATATTCTTGTGGACCAGGCTGAACAGGCGATTTTTGATATTGCCGGCAAAAAAAGCGGACAAAATTTCACTCCAATAAAATCGATTGTTCCAGAGGCTTTTGCCACTGTTGAACAGCTGTACCAGAGAAAAGAGCTGATAACCGGAGTTCCCACCGGTTATATCGACATTGACAAAATGACTGCGGGCCTGCAACCATCCGATCTTATTATCGTTGCTGCCAGACCTTCCATGGGAAAAACTTCTTTTGCCATGAATATAGCCCAGAACGCAGCCCTGGTTGAAAAAACAGGTGTGGCCGTTTTCAGCCTGGAAATGTCGAAAGAGCAGCTTGTCATGCGACTTCTCAGTTCTGCCGGCCGTATAGACTCCCAGCGAATCCGTACCGGAAAACTGCAGAAAGAAGACTGGACAAAATTAACACGGGCAGTTGGTATGCTCTCTGAAGCACCCATTTTTATAGACGACACTCCTGCCATCTCCGTCCTTGAAATGAGGGCCAAGGTACGAAGACTTGCCGCTCAACATGATATCGGTCTTATTATTGTCGATTATCTCCAATTGATGAGAGGGAGAGGAACCATTGAAAACCGGACCCAGGAGATCAGTGAAATTTCCAGATCCCTGAAAGCTCTTGCAAAGGAGCACAATGTTCCGGTAATTGCCCTTTCCCAGCTAAATCGCAGCCTGGAAAGCAGGACTGACAAACGACCCATGATGTCTGACTTGAGAGAATCCGGTGCAATTGAACAGGATGCCGATGTTATCTGTTTTATATACCGTGACGAAGTCTATAACAAGTCAGAGGATAACCCGGAAAGAGGTATCGCCGAAATTATTATCGGCAAACAGAGAAACGGTCCCACCGGGATCGCCAGGTTGACATTCATTAAAGAATTCACCATGTTTGAAAATATGAGTATGTACGATGAACAGGAAGGATATTGACTTTCCCATTTCAAAGGTCCGCTTGAAATATTTACAGCAGACCTGCAAGCTTTTTGAGGCCGCAAAATGACAGTGAACCATAAAACAGACAGCAGGTACGATTTCAACACCATTGAAAAAAAATGGCAGAAAATTTGGGAAGAGAAAAAAATCTACCGTGTTGATGAGAAGAGCAATAAAGAGAAATATTACGTTCTTGAGATGTTCCCCTACCCTTCCGGTCGAATTCATATGGGCCATGTTAGAAACTATTCCATTGGGGATGTCATTGCCAGATATAAACGATTGAGAGGTTACAATGTCCTTCATCCCATGGGATGGGACGCTTTCGGCCTTCCGGCCGAAAATGCCGCCCAGAAAAACAACAGTCATCCCGCTGACTGGACCTATTCCAATATAGATTACATGCGCAGACAATTGCGTCGACTCGGTCTTTCCTACGATTGGGAGAGGGAAATTGCCACCTGTAACCCAGAATATTATCGATGGGAACAGTTGCTCTTTATCGAAATGTATGAAAAAGGGATCGTTTACCAGAAAAAAACCAGGGTCAACTGGTGTGAAACCTGCCGGACGGTTCTGGCCAACGAACAGGTCATTGAAGGATGCTGCTGGCGTTGTGACGAAGCTGTCCATCCGAGGGAAATGAGCGGCTGGTTTTTCAGGATCACCGATTACGCTGAAGAACTGCTTGACGACCTTGATCTTCTTAAAGGCTGGCCGGATAAAGTCATTACCATGCAGCAAAACTGGATTGGTAAATCCACCGGGCTTACCTGCAATTTCAGGGTGGATGGCTCAGAGTTGACCATTCCTATTTTTACCACCCGTCCTGATACAATTTTCGGCGTAACTTTCATGTCCATCGCGCCGGAACACCCCCTGTTGGAAGACCTCGTCAAAGGTACGGATAAAGAGGGTGAAGTTATCGAATTTGCAAATGAAATCATCATAGAAAAACAGCGGCAGACTATTGAAGAAGAACCTGAAAAAAGGGGCATCTTTACGGGCAGGTACTGCATTAACCCATTTGATGACTCAAAAATTCCCATCTATGTCGCCAATTTTGTTCTCATGGAATACGGAACCGGTGCAGTCATGGCTGTGCCTGCCCATGATGAAAGGGATTTTGAATTTGCCCGTAAATACGACCTGGAAATACGCCCTGTTGTTCTTCCTGATGATACCGTCCTGGACCCCGCAACCATGGAAACGGCCTCAACCCTTCCTGGCACCCTCGTGAATTCAGGAGAATTCACCGGAATGGATTCTGTCAAGGCCCAGGAGGCAATCATTGACTACGCTGACCGACATGGATTCGGAGGCCCCCATGTCACCTACAGATTGCGGGACTGGGGTATCTCCAGACAACGCTACTGGGGGGCCCCCATTCCAATGGTTTATTGTGAAAAATGTGGTGTCCAGCCGGTAGCCCGCGAGGAACTTCCAGTCCTGCTTCCCGAGGATGCAAAAGGGGAAACATGTTCCCCCCTGCACCAGCGGGAGGCATTTATTGCCACCACCTGCCCGAAATGCGGATCATCTGCCAGGAGGGAAACCGATACCATGGACACATTTATGGAATCGTCATGGTATTTTGCCAGGTATGCCAGCCCCCGTTTCACCGACGCTCCCCTGGACGGGAAGAAAGCTTCTTACTGGCTACCCGTCGACCAGTATATCGGGGGCGTGGAACATGCCATTCTTCATCTGCTCTATTCACGCTTTTTTACCAAAGTTTTAAGAGATCTCGGCTATCTTGATATTGATGAACCTTTCACCAATCTGCTCACCCAGGGAATGGTCATAAAGGATGGCTCCAAGATGTCAAAATCAAAGGGAAATGTCGTCGACCCACACGATCTCGTACAGGAATATGGAGCTGATACAGTCCGCCTCTTCAGCCTTTTTGCAGCACCTCCTGAACGCGATCTGGAATGGAATGCCCAGGGTGTTGAAGGCGCCTCCCGTTTCCTGAACAGGGTCTACAGATTTATTACTGCCCACAGAGAAATACTCGTTCAGCAACACAATATTCCTGCCGAACCGGGCCAGGACGGGAAAACGCTCAACAGAAAGATCCACCAGACCATTAAAAGGGTTACCGAGACAATTGAAAATAATTTCCATTTTAACACAGCCATAAGCGCCATGATGGAGTTGTTCAATGTTCTTTCATCCCTGGTGGGTGATTCCGATGATATCAAAGTTGAACCCGGAATTATAAAAGAATCAGTCACAACCCTGCTCGTCCTTCTTTCTCCAATGGTACCCCACTTCGCCGCAGAAATGTGGGAAATTGCCGGTAACCCTGGAAGCGTCGAGGATCAGACCTGGCCGGTATACGACAAAGAAGCCGCCAGAGAAGAACTGCTGACAATTGTAGTTCAGGTTATGGGTAAAGTGAGATCACGACTCCAGGTTGCTACGGATATCAGTGACGAGGAACTCATAAAACTTGCCATGGCTGATGAAAATGCCAGGAAATTCATAGCAGATAATCCCGTGCGAAAAACAATTGTCGTAAAGAAGAAACTTGTTAATATCGTTATTTGAGATTACCCTTGATGAATATAATTACATTTTTTCTCAAACATGTACAATCCAGGAGAAAACACGTGAAATTCGTAAGCCGCTTCCTGCCTGTTCTTTTTATTTTTACATTTTTGATGGTTTCCTGTGGATATCATAATCCGAATATCTATTCCGGCCCGGACAGATCAATTTATATAACCGAATGGAAAAATCGCACCAACGTAATGGATCTCCATTCCAGGATATACAGATCTCTGACAAAATGGTTCCAGAAATCCTCATCAATTTCCATTGTCAACAGCAAGAAAAATGCGGATCTTATTCTTGCCGGAGAAATTGTTTCCATTGATTTACCGAGTCTCTCTTACGGCATTGACAACACCACCAATGAGGTAAAGGTTCGCCTGCGCATCAGATATATTCTCAAGGAAATTGCCACCAATAAGATTCTCCTCGAGATCCCGAACGAAGTCTGGACCCAGGAGTACCTGAGTGGAACATCTTCCAGTGAAAATGCTGACAATGAGACCGAGGCATTAAATATTATCATCGAGGATCTGGCGCAGAAAATCTATCGTAACTCCATTTCGGGGCTCCCGCAGCTTTGAACAATTAGAATTTTTGTTCGAGATATAAGACGCAGCATAATTAAAAAGCGCAGCCTTTTAACTTGCTTGAGCGTTTTTTCCTGGAACACAGAAACCTGGCGGAACGGCAATTCCCTGGGTGACTTTACAATAGTCGGACTGTTGACTGAATGAGCGGTTACCCTCCTCTAATTTTCTCTTATTTCATCCATGCTTACGATCGCCGGTCTCTCATTTGATTCACCATTTATACTTGCCCCCCTTGCCGGCTACACGGACCTGCCATTCCGCCTTCTCTGCCGCAGGTATGGTGCCGGCTACTCTGTTTCGGAGATGATCAGCTGTCACGGTATTACATACCGTCAGAAAAAAACCCTGGGAATGCTCCAGACAACAGAAGAGGAACAACCCGTTTCTTTCCAGCTTTTTGGCGATGATCCCGATATTATGGCTGAAGCAGCATCAATTATGACCGAACATAACCCGGCCATGATTGACATAAACATGGGATGTCCTGTAAAAAAAGTGACCAGGAGGGGAGCAGGTGCCGCACTGATGTCTGAACCACAACTTGCGGGACAGATTATAAAAAAGGTGGTCAATGCAACCCCCCTGCCCGTTACGGTTAAAATCAGATGCGGGATCAATGCAAAACAACTCAACGGAGTGGATTTCGCCCGTATGGCGGAACAGGCTGGAGTATCAGCCATTGCAGTTCATGGCCGCACATGGAGCCAGGGTTTTTCAGGCAGTGCCGACCATGCCGTCCTTGCGGAAATAAAGAAATCCGTGATGGTTCCGGTCATCGGAAACGGTGATATTCTCACCTATAATGACGGACTCAAACTGATGAAGGACACAGGATGTGACGGTGTAATGATCGGCAGAGGTGCCCTGGGAAATCCATGGATTTTTTCAGGCAAAAACAGACCGGATAGTTTTAAAAAAATCAAAACTGCAGCACTTGAACATCTTGACCTTATTGAGCAGTTCCTCCCCGCTGACCGTGTTCTTGGGTATATAAAAAATCATCTCAGCAGGTATTTTAAGGGATTGCCCGGCAGTTCCAGAATCAGGCAGAATATTTTCTCCTGCCGCTCAGTCAGAGAATTAAGAGAGGAAATACTGGAGTAAAATTCACCTTTTCTTTGACCTCAAACAAACATTTATCTGATTACGTACAAAACTCAGCCTGCTATTTGAGAGATTGGGAATGTGCCTGCTTTATCCGGCTGAGTTTGATTGGTAATCAGCATTCCACCTGGGCGTTGCCGGGTCAAATTTAAAAATAACTTTTGTTATTTAGAAGCAAAATATTTGCATTCGTCATGACTCACAGACCGCTTATTTTTGAAAGTTGCAACTGTTCGGCTGGAGGGAGGACTACCGACGTGATTATTGACCCGATGAACAGTTGCTTCTATTCAGACTTTTACACAGAGCACTTTCAGGAATACCATGACCGGACCTTTACGATAGATCCTTCCTCTTTTCTCTCCCTTTTAACCAGGCATCTTCCTGAAAAAGCGACTGTTCTCGATGTTGGATGCGGTTCGGGCCGCGATCTTTGCTGGCTCAGCCGCAGGGGTTATTCTGTAACAGGATTTGAACGATCCCCGGGCCTTGCCCGACTTGCCGGGAAGAACTCCGGATGTCCCGTCATTGAAGGGGATTATCGTAACCATGACTTTTCCCGGATGACCTTTGATGCCATGCTTTTTATCGGTTCACTGGTCCATCTGCACCCCCACGAACTCCCCAGGGTTCTGACAAACATAATCAAAGGGTTAAAACCCGAAGGGTTCCTGCTGATCACCCTGAAAGAAGGACGGGGACGAAACACAGCCGGGGACGGTCGGATTTTCACACTCTGGGAACCACAAAATATTGAAACTGTTTTCAGACTGCTTGGTATGAAAACAGTTGAATTCAGCCGGGATATATCCCCCATCTGCACTGATGATATCTGGCTGAGTTATCTTACAAGATCGTAATTACTCACAGGTACCCCAGCTTTTCACGGTCTCTTTTGTACGCATAGTAGGGTAGGCTATAGCGAACAAAAGAGCCTGCAAAAATCTGCAGCACCTGTAAGCAATTACAGTTCAGAGGTAATAAAATCACATAATTGCTACCCCTGTGAATAGTTACACAAGATCAACAATACCGGGAGGCCCCATTCCGGTATCTGAAGGCACATTTTCTAGAACACAGGACTGAGACAAAACTAAGATAACTTATCTGTTTACGTACAAAACTCAGCCTGGTAAAGCAGGAACATCCACCACCTGGCTCAGCTTTACGGGTAATCGAAATAAAATTTTCGCAACACTTCCCGATAGAGTGATTATATTATTGCATCAGTTCGTGCCCAATCTGCAAGAGTTTCTTGAACAGCGGATATTTTCCCGTTATTGTAATACACACCGAACAGTCACAAATTCTATCAAGAGGTGTTGTTATGGCCAGATCAAAATGTCCTGCTTGTGAGCACCATGAGTTTGAGGCTGTCCATGTCACAACTCCAAAAGGGCATAAGTTTTGCCTGATTCAATGTGTGAACTGCGGGACAGTCGTCGGTGCCCTGGATGATGTCAAAATTACCAATGTAATCAAGAGTGCGGAAAAGAAACTTTCCAAATTTCTTGAAAATCTCAACCGGAAAGTGATTACCGTCTGCAGTCGAAAAAACAACAGCTGAAAATTCAAATAATTATGCCGGATGAAATAGGAAAAAAACTGGTTGCTGCCATGAAAGACCCCAATAACCTGGAGAGTCAGGAATCCATAGCCAAAGCCATGGAGCTGACCAGGGCTTACGCCGCATCAGGGTCAACAACTCACTTCAGTACTGTCACCAAACTGTTTTATGACCTGTTTGAAATGTTTGAGACAGGTAAAGACCCTCGGACAAAATAGGATAATTGCTCACAGGTACCCCAGCTTTTCACGGTCTCTTTTATCCGCATAGATAGGCTATAGCGAACAAAAGAGCCTGTAAAAATCTGCAGCACCTGTGAGCAATTACAGTTGAGAGATAATAAAATTACAGAGTTGCTGCCCCTGTGACTAATTACAAAATAGGGTAACTGCTCACAGGGAATATGATCCATATTAACAGCAGTGCAGTTGCCTGATCAGATAACCGGTGGTTTTCTTCTGAGATACTGGTCAATACAACCTGTATCTGTTTCACAATACTGCAATATCTTATTGAGATAGTTAATATTTTTATCGATATAATCTGTATAGAGGTTACGGTCGATGGAATATCTTTCGCGAAAATGCACCTGCATCGATCTCGAAGTATCAGCAAAGGTGATCCGCAATCGTTTCAGGGCAATATTGTGGTAAAAAGTCACTGTGTGCTGCATCAGATCCAGCGCTGACACAAACCTGGAAGTCCCTCCTTTTTTAATTTCACGGTAAAGGATCGGCAGTGCCTCAAGGTAATAGCGATCGGCCATCTGAGCCAGTATGTCAGCTGTTCCAACTACCCGCCCTGCCAGCATTATCTCCTCTGGATGGCGAAAGAAAGTTGCAGGATCTGCCGAAAGATCTGTGTACTGAATAATTGCCGCGCAATCATCGACGATTTTTCTGTCCAGGTTTTTCAATTCACCATACTGCTCCAGGAAGTGGACAGAACGCTGTTCATGGTTGGCCATATACTCTGCACCGGATTGAGCATCCTCCCCCTCCTGCAGTAACATTCCTGTATCATGGAAATAGGCACTGAGGAGTCCCTTTGTCAACGTATCATTATGAACGGGTGTATTATTGCAGTACAGTCCGTGGAACAGCCGGATTGTTGCCAGAACCACCATCTTGCTATGTCGAAGATCGTGATATTTCAGTGTATTTTTTTTGAACAACGGGTGTTTTCCGGAAAAGAATGAAGACAGATCTCTATCCATGTCCCGGATAAGAGCATTATCGACACCAGGAGAGATTATTGACGCGAGGAAGAGTATTTCATTAAGTGGATTTCCACTGTATCCCCCCTCAAAAATCTTTGTGATATATTCATTATTCATTGTTCATTACCGGCTGACCATATATCGAATATGTCATATCCTTTTCCATTCTATCATTCTTATCGCATAGATACCAACAAATTGAAAAAATATTTCAATGATAAAAGGCTCTCCGGTGATTTTTGCCGGATCACCTCATTAAAAAAAAGTGTGATCTGGACTTTCTTGACATTTACAGTTAGAGTTTTATCTAAAATTATTAAATGCAATAAACTTAATGTTCAGTCTTTTTGATCAAAATATATGGAAGAAAAAAAAGAAAAAATCGTGATTCTCATCGTTGACGATGACGAACTGGTGCGAATGACCCTCAGCGTACTCGTGGGAAGTATGGGGTATCATTGTCTCGTGGCCGGTGATGGTATCGAAGCACTTGAAGTCCTGAAATCAACGGCGATTGATCTGGTCCTGTCCGATGTCGTCATGCCCGGAATGGATGGCCTTGAACTGCTGGCATATATAAAGGAACATCATAAAGATACTGATGTTATTATCTCCACTGGATTTTCGGAAAAGGCAAGCTACGCGAAGGTTATCCACGCAGGGGCGATTGATTTCATAAAAAAACCGATAGATCAGGCGGAACTGGAGGCCAAACTGGCCAGAGCGGTCCGGGAAAGAAAACTGATCCGCAAACTGGAGAGATTGTCGAGACACGATGACCTGACAGGACTGCAGAACCGCAGAGCGTTCAACGAACGTTTCTCCTACGAGGTAGAGAGGGCCCATCGCCAGAATTATCCCCTTATTCTTGCCCTTCTGGATATCGATAATTTCAAAGAATATAACGATAAATATGGTCACCAGGCCGGAGATGAAGTCCTCATCGGACTGGGGAAAATATTGATGGAATGCACCCGGGACAAGGTTGACATGTGTTTCAGACTTGGAGGTGACGAGTTTGCTCTGCTCCTGCCCCAGGCAAGCCCTGACCAGGGAACGGAAATTGTCCAGCGTATCCTGCTCAGTTTCGTGGAAAAGAGTTATGGCAAAACAACACTGTCAATCGGCCTGGTCGCATGCAGACGCAACATGCATCTGGACCGGGCTGAGGATGAAAAACAAATGATCCAGCGGGCGGACGAAGCCATGTACGAAGCAAAGAACAGTGGTAAAAACTGTGTCGTCACAAAAATATGACTTGCCGTAATAATTAGCGTCTGTTTCCCTTCTCTATCCTTCCAGCGCATCCTTATGGAAGGACTTGTCCGGTTCAACCGGATAAATACCATCAAAGCAGGCCAGACAGAACCCCTTTTTTTCCATTCCCGTTGCTTCCACCAGTCCTTCCAGACTCAGATAATGCAGGGAGTCGAGTCCCAGGTAGCCGGCAATTTCCGCCACCTCTTTCTTGTTGGCGATAAGTTGGCTGGAGGAGGGAAAATCGATTCCA
Source organism: Desulfomarina sp. (assembly GCF_054039375.1). Taxonomy (NCBI): domain Bacteria; kingdom Pseudomonadati; phylum Thermodesulfobacteriota; class Desulfobulbia; order Desulfobulbales; family Desulfobulbaceae; genus Desulfomarina; species Desulfomarina sp. The sequence continues at coordinate 32,003 of NZ_JBPLBA010000128.1, forward strand.
TAGTAACAGGCATGGCGCGTGGGCGGGCAACTGACGACCATATGCACTTCCTTCGCCCCCGCTTTCCTGAGGGCCCTGACACGACTTTTCCCCGTTGTCCCCCTGATAATGGAATCCTCAACGATAATTACTCGTTTGCCTTTTAAAAAAGAACGCACCGGATTCAGCTTGACCTTAACGTTAAAGTCCCGCATGGACTGGGTCGGCTGGATAAAGGTTCGACCGACATAATGATTTCTGATAACGCCCATTTCCAGGGGAATACCGGAAGCCTGGGAATAACCGATGGCTGCATAATTGCCGGAATCAGGAAACGGCATGACAAAATCCGCATCAATGTGTGCCTCTCTTGCCAGGATCTCACCCATCCGTTTTCGTGTTGTATAGACATTTATCCCGAAAATATCGGAATCGGGACGGGCAAAATAGACCTGCTCGAAAATACAGAAATGGCTGTCCTGCCCGGGCCAGGGAAAAATGGAATGCATTTTGTCCTTATGGAAGATAAGAACCTCTCCCGGTTCAATCTCACGAACGTAATCCGCCTCGATAAGGTCAAGAGCACAGGTTTCGGAAGCAACAACCCAGCCGCCGTTATTCAGTTTGCCAAGGCATAATGGCCTGAAACCGTCCGGATCCCGCACCGCGATCATTGTGTCCCGGGTCATCATCAGCAGGGAATAGGCACCTTTCAACGATGAAAATGTTTCAGTTAAAGCTTTTTCCAGGCCAAACTGACTTGCCCTCGCCATAAGATGAAGAATGACCTCACTGTCCATGGTGGTCTGGAAAATGGAGCCCTGTTCCTCCAGCTTTGAGCGCAGTTTTATGGAGTTGACCAGGTTTCCGTTATGGGCCACGGCAAGGGTCGTACCCTTATGCATCACCATAAGCGGCTGGGTATTGATGACATTTGACGCGCCGGTAGTTGAATAACGGACATGACCAATGGAAATATGCCCCTGCAGCCCCTGCAGGATCTCTTCTGAAAAGACTTCGGGGACAAGCCCCATATCCTTGTGGATACTGACTTCTTTACCATCAGAAGTAACAATACCCGCGCTTTCCTGTCCCCTGTGCTGCAGGGCATAGAGACCGAAATAGGTCAATTTTGACGAATCTTCATGGTTAAAAATACCACACACTCCACATTCATGGGTGGGGCGCTCGGGACGGAGTTGCAAACTGTTGTGATCTGCCATCATGGCCTCTGCCTACCTGTTGTCTGGCGTAAAATAGTAAAGGCACAAAGAGTTGCATCTTTGTGCCTTGGGTTTCAATACAATGAAATTTATATTAAGTTCGGGCGAAATTCAACAGGAAAGAGGTAAAATTGCGGTACAAACCATTATTTCACCCGAAAAAAAACAAATTTGTCACAAATTCAGTGTTGCCAGGGAACAGATAAGCTCAGTGAGGCTGACACAGTCGTTCAGATCAAGTTGTTCATCGACCGTATGGACATGAGTCATTCCCGTTGCTACAATGGCAGTCGGCAGACCATGACCACTGAAAATATTGGCATCGCTGCCACCTCCGGCAATAAGAAATTCCATCTTCCTGCCGATTTTTTCCGCTGCCTGCTCGATTTTTTTCAGCACGGGCGCGTTACGGTCAAGAACCAGGACAGGATATTCTTCCTCAACGCTCCACTCGACAGATGGCCGCAATATGCCGTCCACCTGTTTTTGCGGCGTACTGTCAATCACTTCATTAAAGAGATCGATAACCTCATCCGTATATTTCTGCAATTTCTCCTGGGAATGGCTGCGAACTTCCCCATAAATTGTGATGCACTCGGGAACAATATTGGTGGCAACTCCACCACTTATCAAACCAAAGTTCCTGGTGGACTCTTCATCAAGCCTGCCGACCTTTATTCTGCCGAGAGCCCGGGCCACAAGGGAAAGGGCATTTATCCCTGTTTCCGGATCAAGACCGGCATGGGCTGCTATTCCTCTCACCTCAATTCTAAACCGGTTTGCCGCGGGCGCGCCATAAATGACCCGGTCAATACCGGTGGAATCCAGGGCATAACCGTAGTTGGACTGCAACTTGTCAAACTCCAGATTTTTGGCACCCCGCAGGCCGATTTCCTCGCAGGTGGTAATAATAATCTCCAGGGTGGGGTGAGAAATCCCTTTTTCCTTCAGCAGGGTCATCATCTCAATGACGGATGCAATACCCGATTTATCATCACTTCCAAGCACAGTATCACCTGCACTGGTAAAAATATCCCCCGTACGGACGACTCTGACATTGTCTCCTGGCTGTACCGTATCCATATGACAGGAGAAAAAAAACGGTTCTCCATTTTCTTTCCCCTGTCCATCAAAACGGATAATGAGATTACCGCAATCGGCCCCTGTTGCGCCTGCCGAATTATCTTCATAGATAAAATCCGCACCGAGTTCATTAAACTTTTCTTTCAGCCAGGCGGCAATCCGGCCTTCCTTTTTCGAGGGACTGCTGATTTCGCAGAGAGTGGTGAAGGTTTCAGCCAGACGTTCTCTGTTTATTTCAATTTCCATGCGTTTGGTTTTTTCCTTTAATTTTATAGTCAAGAAATTCAGATATTCACAGAAGCCACAGTTTGTCTGGAAAAAAGGACAACGGCGTGACAGCTTACACCCTCTTTTCTTCCCGTGAAACCCATTTTTTCCGTAGTGGTTGCCTTGATGTTAATCACTTCTTCTTTCACGTTACAGCTCAGGGCGATGATCTTTTTCATTTCGCTGACAAAGGGTGCAAGTTTCGGCTCCTGGCAGACAACGGTAATATCAGCATTGACAAGAAAAAAAGAACGATCAGCAGCCAGCTTGATGACCTTTTCAAGCAGGATGATGGACCTGATATCCTTAAACTGCGCTTCGGTATCCGGAAAATGATAACCGATATCCCCCGCCCCGAGTGCGCCGAGGATGGCGTCGCAGAGGGCATGGGTCAAAACATCAGCATCCGAATGTCCGGCCAGTCCCTGCTCATGGGGAATTTCTACACCACCCAGCACCAGCGATCTGTTGTCGGCAAATCGGTGGGCATCAAAACCGTGGCCTATCCGCATGGTGCTGCTGTCTGTTTTTTCCATTATTTTTTCTGCAAGAATAAGATCTTCCGGCCTGGTGATTTTCAGATTACTTTCCGCACCCTCCGCGAGAGCAACGGGAATTCCAGCCAGTTCCAGCAGGGCGGATTCATCGGTAACATCACGATCTTCCAGCAGTTCAAAGGCTTTACGAAGAAGGGGAAGTCTGGCTCCCTGGGGCGTCTGGGCATGGTAAAGATTCTGCCTGTCCACGGTTGACGCAACCCTTTTTTCCCCATCACTTTTTTTCAGGGTATCTTTTACCGGAACAGCGACAATGGCGGCACCGTCCTGAATAATGGCTTTACAGCAGTTTTCAATGATTGTTTTCGAAACTAGGGGTCGCGCGCCGTCATGAACCAGAACAATATCCACTCCCGCATCAATGGCCTCAAGACCGGCCCGCACGGAATCCTGCCGCCGTTTTCCTCCCGCCACCACCTTGATTTTTTCCCTTTCCCGTCCGGCGAAATAATCATCCAGCAGTACCAAAACCCGGGAAATCCATGCCGCGGAAACAACCACAACAACCTGATGGATATGGTCATTGACGAGAAAAGGACGCAGAGTATGAACAAGTACTGGAGTGCCGGCCAGGGGCAGAAACTGCTTCGGCCGGTTCAGTTTCATCCTGGAACCGATTCCAGCTGCGGGAATTATGGCGGCTGCGGAATATGTCATGGACCACTGGAAAAAAATAATTACTCACAGGGAAAAAAATGGAGCGGGCTGTAAGCCGAATTCTGTACCCTGAAAGGGCCATGATCATTTCACTGGGATGTTGATCACTCAACACCTCTTGCAACCTACCCGGAGATATCGGGCGGGCCGCCCTCAAACATCTCCCTATTTGGTCTTGCTCCGGATGGGGTTTACCCTGCCTTCCATGTCACCATGGAAGCGGTGAGCTCTTACCTCGCCGTTTCACCCTTACCCGGCATTGGCCGGGCGGTCTGTTTTCTGTGGCACTTTCCCCCGGTCACCCGGCGTTCGCGTTACGAACCATCCTGCCCTGCGGAGTTCGGACTTTCCTCTCCGGTCCGAAAAGACCGGAGCGACCATGCACCCGCTCCAAGTTTATACTGTAGCTGGAAACCTTGAAAAATTAAACCTGAATCCTGCGCTTCAGAAATGAAAAAGGTATTATCACTTAATTTCAATGTTCGTTTTCTTTGCCCTGCTGGACCTGCCATCTTCTTCGCTGCAGCCTGCCTGTGAGCAATTACTATTTTTCTTCAACAGGAGGTGTATAATACATGATACGCTGGCAGGTTGGACAGTCAAACATGAGATCTCCCCTGAGCAGCATATTGAATTTCTGCGGCGGAATGGCCATATAGCAACCCTGGCATACTCCGTCTACCACGTTGACCACGGCCAGACCGTTTCTTCGCTCACGCAGAGTGTCATATTTTCGCAGGAGGTTTTCCTTTATCTGCCTGGCCTGCTTTTTCCGCTCATTGTCCTTTGATTTCTTGCCCTTGTTGATCGACTCGATGTTCGTGCGGACCTTCTCTGTCTCTTCAGCAACAAGCTGTTTCTCTCCCTTGAGAAGATTTTTCTCCTCTTCTGCTTTTATTTTCAGCTTCTCTGCCTCTTCCATCAGGCTGATGATTTTTTCTTCGTTTTCCTTGGCACTTTTCTTGGCGTCTTCAATTTCCTTGAGCAGGGCTGTCTGCTCCCGGCCGGTCTGGACCTGCATCATTTTTGACTGGCGCTCCCGGACATGGTTCATTTTCTCCGCCACCTCGTCCTCAAGAGTACGGACCTCCTTTTCGCAGGCACTGATTTTTTCCTGCAGTTCATTGATGACAGCCTCCCTCTTTGCCAGAGCGGAAATCTGTTCGTCGAGTCCGTTTTGTTCGGACTTGATTTTACCTTCTATCAGATCAATTTCCCGGTCAATTGCCTGGAGTGCCACGAGTTGAGCTATATGTTCGTTCAAGATGATTCTCCTGTGTTGGTATTTTGGTAATTTTTATCAATTAAGACGAAAGGATGATTCTCCGTCTCTGATTGTAGAATTGGTATATTCAAGTTCTGCTGCCTGCAGCTGCTCTCAAGTTTTTCGGCAAGAAGCGCAACCGCCGGCTGTTCCGTCGCAAAATGGGTGCCGTCTATAATGCAGAAATTGTTTTCCCTGGCCCAGATTGCGGTGCTGTGTTTGATTTCGGCTGAAAGATAGAGGTCCGCACCCTTCTCCAGGGCCCGAACTGCCAGATCCGAGCCACTGCCCCCACAGAGAGCTACAGTCCGAATCACCTGAGGAAGATTTCCGGCCACCTGCACGGACTGCAGATGAAGAACATCCAGAACCGTCTGTATGAATTTCCGGCCGGAAAGAGGCTTTTTGTATTGTCCAATTCGACCAAGCCCTGTTCCTTCCGCACCATCTCTTCCCGTGGGGAGCAGGGGAGTGAGTCCGGAGAGGCCAAGGCGTCGGGCAAGGATATCGCTGACACCGTCACGGGCTGAATCAAGATTTGTATGACAGCAGATTATGGAGATTTTTCCGGCCAGTGCCCTTTCAAGCAACCTGCCGGCGGGATCCGCTGTATTGATATGGGTAAGGGGTCTGAATATGACAGGATGATGGGTAACAACAGTATTGGCACCCACGGTCAGGGCTTCTTCAAGGAGACCATTGGTGGGGTCAAGGGCCACCAGGATGGAGCTGACTTCCTGCTCCGGATTACCCACCAGAAGCCCCACGTTGTCCCACTGCTCTGCCAGATCAAAGGGAGCATCGTGGTTGAGGCTGTTGACAATATCTTTGACACGCATGCTGTTTCTCAGAATGTCCCGGTAATACAATAAAAAAAGGTACACCCCGCAGGATGTACCTTTTTATTCAACTTGTCCGGTCTGGCTCTCTTTGTCCAAAACGACGCACAAAGGAAAGGGGTGTTATTCCTCCCCTGTGTTGTATGTAAAAAATTTGTTTTTCCAATGATCCTAATGCGTTCTGCCAGATAAATTTTAAAAATGGTGGGCGCAGTAGGACTCGAACCTACGACCGATCGGTTATGAGCCGATGGCTCTAGCCAACTGAGCTATGCGCCCCTTTTCTGACGATGAAACAGTGTATATAAAATGAGTCGATCAAAAAAGTCAATGAAAAACGAGAGAAAAATAAAAATTCCTTATTCGATCCCGAGGGAAATGGTACAGTGATGATCCTTATCCGCCGGTTGCCAATGAGCAAAAGATAATTATTCTCTCAACGATATGGATTGTAATTGGTCACAGGGGTAGCAACTCTGTGATTTTATTACCTCTGAACTGTAATCATAATCCCGCAACAGCAATGTATAATAATTTACTTTACTTCCTCATCGCCATCTTTCTGTTCAGCGTGGACAGCATACCCACAGAACCTCTTCTCCCCGCCTGGCAGGGAGGACTTGTTTTTCTCCTGCTGCTGCTGGGCTATAATCGCATAGCCAGGCGAGCCTACCGACAGCCGACGGCGGTAAGTTCAGCCGGATATTTCGGCACCGAAAAAAGATTGTCCATCCTCGCGCTCTGTTTTTTTGCTGTATCCCTCTACAGCTGCGACCCCAAATTTTACCTTTCACGTCTCCCCGGCGCGGGTCTCATGCCCGCTCTGGTCAATATTCTCGGTCTACTGATTTTTGTTCTTTTCCTGATCCTGATGTGGCGGGCGGGCAGGGAAAACTACCAACGGATATTTGACAGAAAATACTCGGTATCCGGCTTTGTTGTTGCTAACCTGAAGGTGAACCTGCCCATAGTTCTGCCCTGGATCATATTATCACTCTGTTATGACCTCCTGGCCCTCCTGCCTTTTCCCGGATTGCAGAAATTTGCCGGTTCCCAGTGGGGAGACCTGCTCTTTTTTGCTGTTTTTCTCGGTTTCGTCATCCTCTTTTTCCCTCCCCTTGTCCGCAAATTGTGGGGATGCAAAAAACTTCCCGATGGCTTCTTGAAAGAAAGGCTCGAGCTTTTCTGCGGGCGCCTGGGCTTTTCTGCCGATTTTTACCTCTGGCCCCTCTTTGAGGGAAGGGTTCTTACCGCAGGTGTGGTGGGGATCGTCCCCGGCCTGCGGTATATTCTCATTACCCCGGCTCTTCTGGAAACCCTGAGTCTGGAAGAACTGGAAGCGGTCATAGCCCATGAACTCGGCCATGTGAAAAAACGACACCTGCTCCTCTATGTCCTTCTCATAGCTGGATTCAGTCTGCTGGCCGGTCTTGTCGCTGAACCCATGGTCTACCTGGTGCTTTCCATTGATCCCCTCAACCGGGCAATGATGTATTTCAATATGAGCGCTGAAAATATCCTGACCATGGCCGGGGCAATACCCCTGCTTTTTTTTATGATTATCTATTTCAGGTACGTCTTCGGCTATTTTATCCGCAATTTCGAGAGACAGGCCGATCTGTTCACCCTGTCAGCCGTAGGCAGCGGCCGGCCTCTTATTGCCGCCTTTGAAAAAATCGCACTTCTCAGTGGCGATATACGGGATCAGCCGAACTGGCACCATTTTGGAATCGGTGAACGCATTGCCTGTCTGGAGGAGGCGGACAGAGAGGTTGCCCGGGTAGAACGTCATAACAGAAAGGTGCGGTACAGCCTGATAGCGTACTGCTGTGTCATGGCACTGTCCGCCCTGCTGCTTTCCCGAATCCCTACGGACGAGCTGGCCAGAAGGTACCAGGAAAACTACGCGGAAACCTTTCTCCTGCAGAAAGTCAAGCAGGAGCCGGAAAGGGCCCTGTGGCAACGACTGATCGGAGACCTCATGCTCAACCGGAAGATGGAGAGAAAGGCGCTGGAAGCCTATGAAAAGGCCTACTCCATCGAACCGGCCAATCCTGAAATCATGAACAATCTTGCCTGGCTGCTTCTGACCAGCGAAGACGTGTCTCTACGGGATCCGGAAAAAGCCATGACCCTGGCCAGGGGGGCGGCTGCCCTGGAGCCGAAACCCCATATCCTTGACACTCTGGCGACGGCTTATTGGGCCATGGGACTTGTGGATGAAGCGGTGAGAATCGAAGAGGAGGCACTGAAAATTGACAGTGCCCAGAAGCGGTTCTACCAGGCCCGCATCGCAAAATTCGCCAGTGAATCCTACGAGGATGAGATCGCTGAACTCAAGAAAAAAGGAAGAGAAAATGAGAATGCAATCCCAGGAAAACCATGAGAAATGCGACCTGAAACTGGGCGCCCATGAGTCGGTAGCGGGGGGACTCTACCGTGCCTTTGAGAGAATTGAAAGGGTCGGTGGAAAGGCCCTGCAGATCTTTACCCGCAACCAGAGGCAGTGGAAACCGGCTGATCTGCAGGAGAACGAGGTTGACCTGTTTCGTCAGGCGTGGAACAAAAACAATATTCCGGTGGTTTCCCATGCTTCATACCTGATCAATTTTGCCACCGGCAAAAAAGAATTGCTGGAAAAATCAGTCAACGCCTTTATCCTGGAACTGCAGCGGTGCAGCCGGCTCGGAATTAAGCATGTGGTCCTGCATCCCGGCTCCCATGGAGGGGATGGGGTTGAGGTGGGCCTTGAACGTGTCGTGGCCGGTCTTGACAGGGCCATGGAGGAAAGTGAAACTGAAGTCGGGGTGCTGATCGAGACAACGGCAGGCCAGGGAACCGGGCTGGGACGGACCTTTGAAGAGCTGGCCTTTATCCTGGACAATTCAAAAAACAAAGAAAGATTAGGGATATGTGTCGATACATGTCATATATTCGCTGCCGGATATGATATACGCAGCAGGGAAAGCTATACCAGAACATGCGCGCAGCTGGAAGAGACAGTCGGCCTGGCCAGGGTAAAATTTATTCACCTGAACGATTCAAAAAAAGAACTGGCCAGCCGGGTGGACAGGCATGAGCATATCGGCAAAGGTGCCATAGGGATCGAAGGATTCGAAAACCTGCTCAATGACCCCCGGTTGAACAAAATCCCCATGACTCTGGAGACACCCAAGGGTGATGACCTGCAGGAAGACATTGAAAATCTGGCAACACTTCGGACCCTTATACGCAGGTAAAGAGAATTTTGGTTGCAAAACCCGACGCAAAAGTAGACAATAACTCTATTACAACTCAGAGGTAATAAAAACATAGAGTTGCTACCCCTGTGAGGGGTTATCTTTTTTGTATTCTTATGGATATCCTTATCATCAGGATATTTTCCCGGTTACAGTTAACAAGTGGTTCATATGAAATTTCTCAACAGCGATGCCCTGCTCGATCTTCTGGTGTCGCGCAAAGTCCTGACACCGAAACAGCGAAAATTTATCATCCTGGAAAAGGGCAAGCAGCGCCAGAAACTGCTCAGGCGTGCTGCCAGAGAAGGGATGAAGGATAAGGATTATCCCGATCTGGTTGATATTGTCACCGCCTTTCAGTTTGAACTGCCCGGAAACAAGGAGAGGATTGTTGACGAGGAACTGATCATCAGGACCGTTGCCAGGGAAAAGAAACTGCCCTTTAAGAAACTGGATCCTCTGGAACTCGATATGGAGGTGGTAACCAGCACAATTCCCAGGAATTTTGCCATACGCCAGCTTATTCTTCCGGTGAAAATGTCAGGAGAAATCCTGGATGTGGTGGTCTACCACCCGGACTGTGAAACGGTTCTGGCCGATATCGAGCAGGCCAACCAGGTCAGTGTCCGCCCGGCTCTCGCCACAAAATCCGATATCAAGCGGATCATCTCAGAATTTTTCGGCTTCCAGAAATCAATCAGTGCCGCTGAAGATCAGTTCACCGTCTCTTCCGACGGAGGTTCCATTGATATCGGTAACCTGGAGCGGTATGTCAAGATTTCTTCGTCCAGGGAAATCACCTCTTCCGACCAGCATATTAAAAATGCTGTGAACCATATTTTTCACTATGCCCTGGACCAGAGGGCCAGCGATATCCATATCGAACCGAAGCGAAATATCTGCATGGTCCGTTTCCGGATTGACGGCACCCTGCACACCATCTATAAACTGCCCAAAGCTGTACACTCCGCCATCACTTCACGGATCAAATTTCTTTCCCGACTGGATATAGCCGAAAAACGTCGGCCCCAGGACGGCAGAATCAAGATCGGCGGTAACGGAGACCGTGACGTGGAGATCAGGATTTCCACGGTCCCCGTGGCCTTCGGAGAAAAGGTGGTCATGCGGATCCTGGATTCGGAAATGATCTTCCAGAAAATTGAAAACCTCGGCTTTTCCAAACGGGACCGGGAAGTGTACAATTCGTTTATCCACGCGCCCCACGGAATTATTCTGGTGACGGGCCCCACCGGCAGCGGAAAGTCCACCACCCTTTATTCAACACTTAAGGAAATAGCCACTCCGGAAAAAAACATCATTACCGTTGAAGATCCCGTGGAAATGGTCCACGAAGAGTTTAATCAGATCGCGGTGCAGCCGCTCATTGATGTCACCTTCTCCACTATCCTGCGTAATATCCTCCGTCAGGACCCGGACATAATCATGATCGGTGAGATCCGGGACCAGGAAACCGCCCGCCATGCCGTCCAGGCTGCCATGACCGGGCATCTTGTCTTTTCAACCCTCCACACAAACGATGCCGTTTCCTCCATCGCCCGACTGCGTGACCTGGGCCTGCAGCCATTCATGATAGCCTCCACCCTGCTGGGCAGCATGGCCCAGCGACTGGTGAAAACGATCTGCCCCGCCTGCAGTGAAGAATATGAAATATCCCGCGAAGATCTTGTGAAGATGGGGTTTCCCGTGGCCGGTGCCGGAAAAATCACCTTGAAGCGAGGCAGGGGATGCAGGGAATGCAGGGGAACGGGCTACAGGGGGAGATGCGGGGTTTTTGAAATATTTCCAATCAGTTCAAAGATCAAACGAATGGTCAGTGACAATGAACCCACTTTTGAAATGACCCGGGTTGCAATCCGCGAGGGAATGACTACATTACGCGAGGATGCCTGGAACAAGGTGCGGGCGGGGATCACTACCTGCGAGGAAGCATTGCGGGTGACTTCGGCTCAGTTTTGATTTTATTGTTTATCCGAAAATCCGCGGCTGAAGGTTTTATTGCCGCAGTCGGGATTTTCATTGGTTTTTTGTGGCCGAGCCATAGAGTCCGGCCATGCCGGTTTATCTGAAAATCCACGGCTGAAAGCAGAGAGATGGGAATAAAAATAATTGCCAAAAATAAAAAAGCCTACCACGACTATCATATTGATGCGAAATATGAGGCGGGAATGGTGCTTTCCGGGCCGGAGGTCAAATCCCTGCGGGCGGGGAAGGTGAACCTGCGTGACGGCTATGCCAATGTTGATTCCCGCGGAGAAGTGATGCTCTACAATGTACATATTTCATCCTATTCCTTTGCCACCCACAACCCCAACGAGCCGCTCAGGGTGCGCAAACTCCTCCTCAATAAACGGGAAATCAAAAAACTGATCGGTAAGTTGAAGGAAAAAGGACTTGCCCTGATACCACTTAAGATTTACTTTAAAGAAAACGGCAAGGCCAAGGTGGAGCTGGGACTCGCCCGCGGTAAAAAACAGTACGACAAGCGGGCCGCGCTCAAGGAAAAACAGAGCAAACGTGAGTTGCAGCGGGTCATGCGCCGAAACAGTTAACAACACAGAGTTATTTATTAATCCTGTGGGCAATTACAAAAAACAAGTCAAAAAGGGGGCGAAACGGATTCGACGTGGATGTGTAAGCTCATCGTTGCATGCCGAGCTTCTATTTGCTCGTAAAACCGATAGAACTTTAAATATAATCGCAGACGATTATAACTACGCAGTAGCAGCTTAATACCTGTCATACTGCCGTCCCACCGGCTTTCGCCCGTAAGGCCGGATTCGGGGCGTCGACTCAACGGGCTGGTTTCCTGACGGCTGACTGTCAATCAGGAAACGAGATTCAACAGTCTAGTACCGGGCCCGCTTCGTTTCCACGGCATGCCCGGTGCGAAACCTCAAGCTGGAAACTAAGCATGTAGATACGGGAGGGGAGCATTTGCGGACGCGGGTTCGACTCCCGCCGCCTCCACCATCAACCTTTTGACAAACCGATTCTGTTGCCGAGTCC
>NZ_JBPLBA010000129.1:0-5333 GCF_054039375.1 Desulfomarina sp.
GAATAAATATCAGGTGGGATGGCTCCAGCGACCTTGAAAAATTGCCTTTCAAGTTTCACAGGCTCGCTTTTTTCGTCCGATCACGGCGTCACAGCGACAATAAAAATGATCACATTTGACTAATATGCTGCACTTACCGTAAAACAGTCAAGCTGTCAGGCTATTTTCACTGTTCCTCGGAGTCTACGCTTCCCTGATCTCGAACGAAAAATCTAATTTTTCAAGGCATCCTATACTGTATTCTCATGCTTTCACAGATATCTGCAGCTCCATTGCTTGTTCAAATGGAGAACTTTCAGTATACTTTATATGTGTATTCACATTTGATCGTTTTCTGATGAGGGAAACGGCTGATACTCAGCTATGTTTTTCATCTGGCTATCTTGGAAAATTGTTTATCGGAGTCTCGCAGGCTCGCTTTCCTCGCCCGATCCTGCGTTACAGTACAAAGGAGAATGCTCACATGTGACGAATATGCTGCTTCTTTTGGAGAACAGTTAACTTGTCCGGCTATTTTTACTGTTTTTTGATCTTGAACGAAAATCCGATGTTTTCAAGGTGCCCATATGTTGTTTTTTATCAGAATTTTCAGAAAAGGTGGTGTGCTGTCTGCTTGTCGAATGCTTCATTTTTTCAAGTTTTGACGGATGGTTTTTTTGTGTATTTCCGGGGGTAAAAAATCCCTGTTTTTCATTTTCAATTTCAGGATAATGATCTTTGTCCAAACTTAAGGAGTGTTTCATGCAGCGAATTATTCTTTTTCTTGTCTGCCTGCTGATGATTTCCGGTTGTGCAGGACCAAAGGAAGAAGTGGTATCAACGATTTCTGAAAAAATACGTCAATCCACGGATTTTCATCAAAAAATAGTATTGTTTCAGCAGCTCGTAGACAAAACACTTAAGTGGCGTACAGAGGCGTTATTATTTTATCGCTATATTGAGGAGAAAAACCTCTATTCCAATCATGATATTATATTGCTGCATGAACAGGGAACCGAGAGATACCGCCAGATCCGTCAACCCTTACTTGACATTCTCCATACTGTCGAATGGGCAGCTGATGACAACGTAGAAGTAGTCTTTGTTGAGAATCAGCCAACAACAATTGTAACCAGTAAACCGGATCCACGAATGTTTTCAGAAGAAGAAAAAGTCCCTGAAAAACAGATTGTGGTCCACCTTAATCCCCGGGATGTGAAAGGGCAGCGCTATATCAAGGAGGCAAAACTCAGTCTTGCCTCGGCCCTTCTACTCTATGATAATTACCTGATGGTTATTTCTCATTTTCAGGAGATAAAGAAAACAAGGAAGCTGTTGAATTATGATAATGCCCAGGTACGGAAATATCTTGATTCTGTTGCGGCGAATTATCTCAATTTGGATAATTACCAGCGTACAGCCAGGGCCCTTGCCCTTTTTGAAAAGGAGTTACAGTGGGAAAAACGTACTCATCTTTCTTTGGATGAAGACAACGAGTATTTAAATCTGCTTGTCCAGGGAAGCTATATTTATGGCCAAATGAGCAAGCATGAGGGGCTGGGCCTGGTACCCGGTAATATTGAGCTGTATACTGTTCGACTGAAAGATACAGTTGAAAATGTTTCAGATTCGTTGACCTTTATGCTGGTTCGCAGTTTCAGCAGTGTAATCGGACTTATCGAAACACGGAAAGGAAAACTCACGGCCCTGAGTAGTCAGGAGCGTCAAATAATTAGTAATCACTTAAAGCCCCTTGATATTTTACTTGAGAAAACACCGTTTCGTTTAACAGATAAAACAATACCCGGGTACTGGGGCCATGTAGCCATATGGATTGGGGGACAGAAAGATCTTGAACAACTTGGCATCTGGAATCACCCTCTGGTGCAGCAGTATCATCAGGAAATAGAGGAAAAAAAGTCTGTCCTCATTGAGGCGCTTTTGCCAGGGGTTGAAATTAATTCTCTTGATCATTTTCTCAACATTGATGACCTCGGTGTTCTCAGGCCTGTTTCCATGAGTATGGATGATCGACGGGATGCCGTTTTACGGGCATTTGCCCAGGTTGGCAAGGAATATGATTATAATTTTAATGTGGAAACAGATCGACGTATTGTCTGTTCTGAACTGGCCTACGTGGTTTTTAACGCCTACACCTGGGAAACAGAGAAAATTTTTGGCAGGGCCACGATCAGCCCGGATAACATTGTGAATTTTAGTCTCAATACCGGGCTGTTTAAGCCTGAGCTTCTCTATCTCAACGGAAACAGGTTTTCCGGCGAGCTTGTCCCCAAGATGAAAGCTTTACAGCAACAACACTGATCAGTTTGAAAAAGGGTGGTTGCATTGGCTTGCGTTAATATTTGATCACGCCATGGCGTGATCAAATATGCGGATTCAACACTTCTGTACTACAAAACAGGATTCACAGGGAGGAGTAACAGAAAAAACAAACGTATCCGTTCCCACAAAGATATATCCGGCTCCTTGGAGGATATTTCAGTTTTGCCGTTCCGTCGGGTTTCCCAGGTTAATGCCTCTTTGCTGTCCATGGTGACATGCCAGCAGTTTTCCAGGTCCATGTCCGAGGTTAGTATGGAAGAAACCTGCCGGGCAAGCTCAGGGCTGTCGATCCGAAATACATGCTCAGTGTTGAGATGGGTTGAGCGGGGATCCAGGTTAAAGGAACCAATAAGAACGATATGTTGATCTATCACCGCAGTTTTAGCATGCAAGCTGATTTCAGGGATTTTGTTCAGCCCTGAAAACCGGGGGAAAAGTTGTTTTCTGAATGCCGGGTCAGGGCGGAGTTCATACAGAGTCACCCCCCGTCTCAGGATACTTCGTCGATGTTGTTTGTAACCGGCAAAGACGGCATCCCCCTCTGCAGATGCCACCGAGTCGGTTAGGATACTGATCTTAACCCCGCGTTTATGCAGATTTTCAAAGAGTTCCAATGTGCCTGGCATGGTGATCATATAGGGGGTTTCCACGAGAATCTGGCTTTGGGCTTCAAGAAAAGTCCGGGTGAGAAAATCACCGGTTTTACTGTAGCCGTGCAGGCTGAGAATCCGACCGTTTTTGCCGGGTATATCATAGGTAACATCAGCCTTCCCCCAGAAGAGCTGTCCGGGAAGCGCCAACAGTGCCTGCCGGGTTGTTTCCAGGGCTGTGGTGAATCGGGGTGGAAAATGGACAGGGTCATCGGCAAAGGCGATAAGCTCTTTGAAATAGGCTTGCCGTTTCTCCCGGTTAATCTTTCTGGGGCAAACCTGACTGAGATCAACCGACCAGGTACTGTTCCAGTAATCATCAAAGCCCTTTCCGGCCTTGTCGAGAATGTCTCCAATCACCAGTACATCACGATCCCGGAAATTCATGGATTCGTGCATGTCATAGTACTCATCTGCGTTGTTACGACCCCCTATTACCAGCACCGTACCGTCAACGAGAAATATTTTGTTATGCATTCTGCGATTAAAGCGCTTAAATGAAGCAATACTTCCTCCGGCAACCCGAAGGCCCAATGGTGCATCCAGACCGGGATAAGGATTGTAGAGCCGTATGGTGATGTTGGGGTGATCATTGAGCATAACCAGATAATCACTGTCCACTTCCAGGGTGACAAAGTCCACAATTACCCTGATTCGAACACCCCGCTGGGCAGCCTGCAGGAGACGGGCAGCCCCGATGGTACCGACAGTATCATCGCTCCAGATAAATGTCTGGATATCAATACTCTTTTCAGCAAGATCGGTCAGTGCTCCCCGCCAGAGCAGGGCCTCTTCTCCCTGGTCCAGGAGAAAGGCCCCTGATAATTCAGGGTGAGATGCAATGTCATCGGCAAAGAGTCTGGCAAGCCTGGTATCCGTCCCGTTGAGGGAATAATCAGGAATCCGGTCTCCTACGGGATACGGAACGTACACCGAGGAGCATCCATTCATGAAGAGTGCTATGGTACACAAAGAAGCCAGAAGAATATTACTTGATTTCAGAACGTTGATAAATTGCAGCATTGTCTCTCCAGAATAGACAGAGGATATGTAGGCGAGGGGAGTGCTCCGCGACTGTTTTGAATTATTCATTTACTATATCCCAGGTGGATGTGTTGTCTTGTACTGCCGTGACCATCTTTTTTATGAGAAGCGTTTTTCCCTGACGTATTTCCAAACGCAGGGTTTTGCAGGGTTTGTTGTGCCGGGTAGAAAGAGTTATCAAGGTGACACTGCCTATGCGGCCGTTTGCCGGGTTGTCGGAAGAAAGTGAATCACCGACTTCTCCCTTGGCCAAAAGGGATTCGACAAGGGGCTGTAACAAACGTGTATCCTGATTATATTCAGCTGTTGAAGTCCCTGTAAGTATTCTTCCAAGTGATTCTCCAAGTCCGCCAACAAGAGAAAACGGTGTTTTTACAATTCCTGTAAAAATTCCGGTCATTGCCCCTTCACTGGCCTGTTGCCCTGTTTTTTTTGCATTTTTTACAATACCATCTGCCTGTCTGAGCATGGCCGGAACGGCTTCCCGGGTCGTGCGGATTTCTTTAAGGATGACAGGAACCAAAGTACGTGTTTCTTCCAGTTCATTACAGGTTTGTTCCATGGCAGCCAGGATGGCCGGGATCTGAGATCGTATGATTTGGACTTCCTGTAAAATTTGTGGAACCAGTTTTCTCGTTTTTGTAAGTTCATTCACTGCCGGACCAATCGTTTGCCGAATCTGCCGTGATTCTTCAAGCCCGACAGGCACAAGTTGACGAGCCTGTTTTATTTCTTCCAGAATTTCAGGCATGAGTGTACTGATCTCATGCACACTTTCCAGAGCAGGTTCCATGGCAGAGACCGTCTTTTCCGCCTGCTCCAGGATTTTTGGAATCGTGTCTGTAATGGATGCCATTTTCATGGTGAAAAAAATCATCCCGCCAGCCAGGGAAAAGATACTGGCTGCAAGAAGAACAATTGCCGCACTGCGATGTGGAGTTTCTTGTTTCATGGTGTTGAGTCTTGTGTGTATAGGTGATTTCATCGCCCTGAGGTCAGGGCTCCTACAAATCTTCGTTATCTTTTCCCGAGGTCTTCGCCATCTGTTTTTTGCTGCAAAATTCAGGGGTAAGCCACAAAAGCAGGCCTTGCTCACAACCCAAATTTGATACACGTGCCTGTAGGAGCCCCGCCCCCGGGGCGATAATTTTCTGTGTACCAGCATTTATCGCCCTGAGGTCAGGGCTCCTACAGAGAGTGGTTATCTTTTCCCGAGGTCTTCGCCATCTGTTTTTTGCTGCAAAATTCAGGGGTAAGCCACAAAAGCAGGCCTTGCTCACAACCCAAATTTGATACACGTGCCTGTAGGAGCCCCGC
>NZ_JBPLBA010000130.1:0-14294 GCF_054039375.1 Desulfomarina sp.
GTCAGTGAACCAAGGCGAAGCTGGGCCGAAGTGGCATTGACATACGACTTGATACCTGTTGAAATTTCCCTGGTGATCATATCAATGAATTTTGGATTCTGCAGGTTTTCTGCATCCTTTTTATTGCTTATAAAGGCAACTTCAAGCAGGATAGCCGGCATCTGGGCGCCGATTAAAACATAAAAAGGAGCCTGTTTTACTCCGAGGTTCCTGATACTCTCATACTGGTGGCTGTCTGGTTGAGCGTGACTGAGAATTGACTGGTGTACCTGCTGAGCCAGGCGGGAGGATTCGTTTATTTTCGAATTTTGCAGAATATCTGACAGGATGTCCTGCAGATCACTCATCTGGTGGGTCGAGGTGGCATTTTCCCTCGCTGCGACCCGCATGGCTTCAGCATTGGTGCTGAGATTGAGGTAATAAGTTTCAACTCCCCGAACCTTTGGTGAAGGATGAGCATTGATATGCAGGGAGATAAAGAGATCAGCTCCCTGGGTATTGGCAATGGCCGTGCGCTCTTCCAGGGGAATAAAGGTGTCGTCCGAGCGGGTAAGTATGACCTCACAGCCAAGATCTTTCTGCAGGATGGGAACAAGTCTTTTGGCGATATCAAGGACAATATCTTTTTCTTTCATGCCGTTGGCGATAGCCCCAGGGTCTTTTCCACCATGTCCCGGATCAAGAACAATTTTTCTGACTCCAAGGCCGAGCTGCTGGGCAAGAGAAAATGGTGACATGGAAGAGGTGGCTGTTACAGTAGTTCTTTGAACGGATTCTTCAGGGGCTTTTGCTTTAAAAGCGATTTTCTTATTGTCACGCAGGATCACAATATCGGGGTTTTCATTTTCTTTCTGTTGTGATATAACTCCGGCCTTTTCTGTTCTGGTCTGAGTTTTGGAGACCTGCTGTGCGGATTCTCCACGGACATCGATAACCACCCGGAAGGGATCAGGAAGACTGAAAATTTTATAACTGCCGATAGATTCAATATCAAGAACAACCCTGACAGTGTCGGTTGTGAACTGACCTGTGCGTATTTGACGCAGCAACCCGTCTTCGATTGGTACCGGTGCCCGATACTGGGGTTCGATATAACTCTGCTGAAAATCAAGATAAAGGCGCCTGGGCTTGTCATCCACTGCTTCGAGAAGTACGTCTTTATACGTTACAGGGCCGGAGGCCATGATAACAACCCTTGTATAGTTATCGGAGGACCAGTATTTGACGGGAAGGACATATTTAAGATTGTTCAGCCGTGAGGAGGTCACCATGATTTTCGGCAGAGGAATGGCAAAATCCTTGGACAGCAGTTTCAGCATGTTGGCGGCTTCGGGGTGCATATCGCCATTGGGATAATCTGTGACGATTTTTCTCAGATAATAAGCTGCTTTTTCAGGGTCATTTTTTTTCCTGAGAAATATGTTGCCAAGGGCAAAGAGCGCGTCATCCGCCAATCTGTGCTGGGAAAAAAGTCTCGCCGTATCCTTATAATAGGATATTGATTCCTCAAGGTCTATTCCCTTGGAAAACCTTTCATACATGCGAGTATATATCCGTCCAAGCATGAACAGACAGGCGGGAGCCAGCTGTGATTTTGGACTCGAAAGGTAAATTCGACGGAAGTTTCGTGTACCCTTCAGCCAGTTTTCCCGTGAAGATGAAAGAGACTTACTTGTCTGCAGTTCGTTGAAATAAAATTTGGCCTGATTATATCTCTTCTGAATTGAAGATGCCGTGGACGCGGTATCTGTCGCTGTCACGGATGAGGGCAGGAAGGAGAATACAAGGAACAGAAGAAAAGAAACGAGGCAGGGAATACGAGAGTACATGGGATGAAAATGTCCTTGTCTTGCTAGTGCCTGTCCATAGTTGGTCTTTTTGCCCGATATCTGCGTTGCCCGAAAAAATTTATCCTCGGAGGTAAGCGTAGACTCCGATATCGATTATATGGTTGCGGTAAAATTTCCAGTGCACCTTGATCTCGAACAAAAATCCTCATTTCTGGACAGACACTTGCTAACGGCATCAGTCAAATTTCAAGTCAACACAGGGGGCCCGGGAAGTTTTCTTATGATTCCTATACTATACAGGAAAGAAAAAAGGAAGGCAAAGTAATACGTTGTTTTTGCATGAAAAATTCTTTCAAACAGCTCTCAATACAGGATTGATTTTCGGAAAATAGAACCTTATCATGAGAGCGCTTTGTCGGCAAGTTGTTTTATTTCATAAAGAATATCAATAGCTTGTTTTGGTGAGATCTCATCGGGGTTGATGGTTTTCAGGAAGTCAAGCAGATGATTTTTCGGAGGAGGAAAAAGAGAGAGTTGGTCCGGGTGCTTTTTTCTGTTTTTCTGGAAGTGAACATCTGTGGTGGTGTCTTTTCCACTGTTCAAGTTGTCTTTCTCGATTTTTATGAGGATTTTTTCGGCACGTTTGACCACGTGATCGGGCACCCCGGCAAGAGCGGCCACCTGGATTCCATAACTGCGATTGGTGCCTCCCCGGGTCAGTTTGTGGAGAAAAAGAATAGTGTCCCGCCATTCCCTGACTTTGATGGAGAAATTCTGAACACGTTCGTGGGCCCTGGCTAGACCAATCAGTTCATGGTAATGAGTGGCAAAAAGAGTTTTTACGCCTTTGCCGTTTTTATTGACAAGTTCTTCTGCGACGGCCCAGGCAATGGAAAGACCGTCGTAGGTGGAGGTCCCTCTTCCGATTTCATCGAGGACAACAAGACTTCGTTCAGTGGCATTGTTGAGAATATTTGCTGTCTCGCTCATTTCGACCATAAATGTTGACTGCCCACGCCGAAGGTCATCCATGGCGCCAACCCGGGTGAAAATACGATCGACAATGCCGATAACCGCTTTTTCAGCGGGGACGTATGAACCCATCTGTGCCATAAGTACAATAAGAGCAGTTTGTCGGAGGATAGTGGATTTTCCGGCCATGTTGGGCCCGGTAATGATGAGAACTTCGTCGTGTGTCTGGTTCAGGGTAATATCATTGGGTACAAATTGACCAGAGTCCATTGATCGTTCGATTACGGGGTGGCGGCCCTCGGTTATTTCTATACTGTCTTCACTGTTTATTTTTGGCCTTCTGTAATTAAATAATTGAGCGGTTTCAGCGTTTGCCGCTAAGAAATCAATCTGTGCAAGTATCTTCGCAGTGGCCAGGATACGGCTGCTGCAGCTGACGAAATGTTCCCGGATAGTACAGAAGAGCTGGTATTCCAGTTCCACACGACGATCCTGGGCCCCGATGACCTTGTTTTCAAATTCTTTCAGTTCAGGGGTTATAAATCTCTCGGCATTGACCAGAGTCTGTTTGCGAATATAAGACTGGGGAACCCTGGAAGAATGAATCTTGCTCACTTCAATATAATAACCGAATACTTTGTTGAAGCCGATTTTCAGCTTGGCAATACCTGTAGCCTCCCGTTCTTTTGCCTCCAGGCCGAGTATCATTTTTTTACCGTCTCTTAGAATCGTCATCAGTTCATCCAGTTCTTCGTTGAAACCTTCACGGATGATATTTCCTTCACGAAGGGTGACGGGGGGATCCGGATGAATTGCCTTTTGCAGCAGTTCATGCAGGTCTTTTAATGTATCAAAGCCGGTATGGAGTTCTATCAGCCTGGTAGTGTCACATTGACCGAGAAGAGTGTGCAGCTCAGGAAGGTGTGCAAGAGAGTGTTTCATGGCTATAAGATCCCTGGCGTTACCTGTCCCAAGAATCATTCTGCTGTTCAATCTCTCCAGATCATATACTTGACCGAGAAGATCCCTGACTTTTTTGCGCAGGCCACTGTTTTTGAAAAAGTAAGTTACAGAATCAAGACGATCGTTGATCCGCTGAACATCCTGCAGGGGAAAGAGGAGGTTGTTTTTCATCAGTCTGGCCCCCATGGGTGTGCATGTCTGGTCAATAACAGAAAGCAGGGAACCCTGGCGTTCGCCTCCAATGATTGTCTGGGTCAGTTCCAGATTGCGTCTCGAGGAGTCGTCTATCTGCAGAATTGCTTCGGTATCAAGGGGGGTGAGTTTCTCGATATGATCTACTGAGGTTTTTTGAGTTTCAAGAACATAATCGAGCAGTGTGCCTGCGGCGATAACAGCAACAGTAAACTGACCACAGCCAAAGCCGTCAAGGGTGACGGTCCCGAAATGATTCAGCAGCAGGTCGCGACTGGATGAAAACTGATAAAGATCCGGTTCTCTTTCTGTAATACAGATGGATGGAAACCGGGTCTCAATACTCTGCATGAGAGAATTAATATGTTCTTTATTGTTGATATTTATAAGTATTTCTGTTGGAGCCAGGCATGAAATCTGGTCTATAACATCCCCATGACCGTTCTCTCTGAATTCGCCCGCAAGAAATTCGCCGGTGCTGACGTCAAGAAAAGCAAGGCCATAATGTGTTGCTTCACCTGCCGCCTTTGCGACAATGGAGCAGATATAATTATTGCTTTTATCATCCAGGAGCTGGTTTTCGGAAATGATTCCCGGGGAAATGATACGGACAACTTCCCGTTTTACAATTCCCTTTGCCTGGGCTGGATCTTCAACCTGTTCACATATGGCTATACGACGACCTTTCCTGACGAGCTTGGCCAGATAAGTCTGCAGGGCATGGTAGGGAATCCCACACATCGGCACCTGGACTGTATCACTTTTTTTGTTTCTGGAGGTCAAGGTTATTCCGAGAATTTTTGAAGCTTCCAACGCATCGTCGAAGAACATTTCGTAAAAATCGCCCATGCGGTAAAAGAGAATACAGTCCCTGTGCTGCTCTTTGATTTCCAGGTACTGCTGCAGCATGGGTGTGAGTTTTGTTTTATTTGTAATAGTTTTCATTTGTATTTATTTTTCTGAATTCGTGACGGATTCAGATATTTTGAGGAAATCCGGAAGCAGCCTGTCGAATGTGGCCTCAATATGTTCCGGTATAGTTCGTATTTCTCCCAGAACTGTCATGAAATTATGATCTCCGTTCCATCTGGGGACAATGTGATAATGCAGATGATCTGCAATTCCGGCTCCTGCCGCCGCCCCGATATTACACCCCACATTGAGACCGTCAGGCGAGAGGTTTTTTTTAATTATGAAGACTGAGCGTTTTATCATTTCCATGAGTTGAGCATTTTCGGAAAAAGTCAGTTCGGTAATGCAGGCCACATGTTTCACCGGGGCAACCAGAAGATGTCCGTTAGCATAGGGAAAACGGTTAAGAAGAACGATGACATTTTCCGTCCGTAGAAGGAGCAGACGGGATTTATCATTTGAAAATCCAGTACCGGGTTCAAAGATACACCCTTCTTCTTTCGGGATTCTGCCAGTCACATGATCCATGCGCCATGGTGTCCACAGGGTTTTCATGGTTCTATTACGGGAGTTCAAGAATTGACCCCCGCAGACCGTTTGGCTCAATGATCAGGAGACCATATGTGCCGGGGGCACCATACCTTCCGGTCGCCTGAAAACTACCGGGGTTGATGATGAGAGTTTTGCCGATGAGGTGACAGACCGGCTGATGAGTATGTCCATAGACGATGCAATCCACACCTGGAAAAAGATCCAGCATCCTCTCCTCGATATTGTGACGTGGACCGTAACCATGGCAGATTCCAATAGAAAATCCTTCAATCGTCACTTCCCGTTTTTCCGGAAGGTATTGCTGTGCCGTCAGGCTGCACATATTGCCATGGACGCCGTAAATGGTTTTTCCGGGGAAGGCGGAAAGAAGTGAAAGATCAGTGAGATCTCCGGCGTGAATGATGATGTCACAACCATTGAAGGCAACTGCACACTGCTTTTTGAATTCTTTCGTTGTCCGTGAAAGATGGGTGTCGGAAAGGATCCCTATTGTTGTCGATACCATGGGAGTTATCAGTCAATTTTCTCTTAAAGTTAATCAGTGAGGGGTTTTACAATTATTTCGGGTTTATCTCTAAATCCGTAACTCCTCACAGGGGTAGCAACTATGTGATTCTATTATCTCTGAACTGTAATTGTTCACAGGTGCCATAGAATCAGGCCTTGCCGGTTTATCCGGATCTTTGAGAGTTCAATGGTGATTCCTGTATAATACCTAAAACCTGCACTTCAGAAAATGAAAAAATGGATTTTTTATATCATCTCAGTATATTACATGATATAAATCCTGTAATTGACAGGAGCAATTGCTTGCCTGCAGCCGTCCTGGCTGCAGGCACCTTCGGCCAAGATCAGAATGGGACTTTCCTGAACCATCTTGCCCTTAAGTTAACGACATTGAGTAACAATTACCTTTTAGTTCTTGCGCAATGAAATCAAAGACAGGTATACTGAAATATTGCGATGGATCCACGCCTTCCATGTCAATTGTTCAGACTGGCCGGCAAAGTTGTTCCAGGAAGTTGTTTTGGAATAGTAAAAATAAACTCATTATGGAGATGTGAGATGTATAATGCCTCGGATTTACGAAAAGGTTTGAAATTACAGATAGATGGGAGCCCTTATATAATTATTGATTTTGAATTTTCAAAGCCCGGCAAGGGGCAGGCGTTGTACAGATGTAAAATGAGAAATATGATTTCCGGAAACCAGCTTGTGAAAACTTATCGTTCCAATGATAAATTTGAAAAAGCGGATCTTGAAGAACGCAAAATGCAGTTTCTGTACAGCCAGGGAGATGAATATCATTTCATGGATACGGAAAATTACGAACAGCTCTTTATCACCAGGGAACAGCTTGGAGATAATGTCAATTATCTTGTTGATAATATGGAGCTTGATGTCCTCTTTTTTGATGCAAAACCAATTGATGCCAGCCTGCCGATCTTTGTAAACCTGGAAGTGACCAAGGCGGATCCCTGGGCGAAAGGCGACACATCAGGAACTGATACAAAGCCGGTTACCGTTGAGACAGGTTACCAGCTCAATGTCCCACCATTTGTGGAGGAGGGTGATAAAATTCAGATTGATACACGTACCGGCCAGTATGTGACCAGAGTAAAAGAGTAGATATAATGCTGGATCGTACAGGTCTGCACCAGCGGAATATTCTCTTTCGGCTGCTCAGGACTTTTTTTTATGACCGTGGATTTCTTGAGGTGGACACTCCTGTGCGTCAGCCTGTTGTTATACCAGAAAATACCATAACACCAGTAGAGACTGAGGGCTGGTATCTCCAGACTTCTCCCGAGCTCTGCATGAAAAGATTACTGGCGGCCGGGAGTGGTAATATTTTCCAGATCTGTCCCTGTTTTCGCAAAGAGGAGTCCGGCAGACTGCACCTGGAAGAGTTCACAATGCTGGAATGGTATAGAATGGACGCAGATTATCACGATCTTATGGATGACTGCCGGGAATTATTAATTTTTCTGGTAACTCATTTTCCGGTTTCTTCAGGTGTCCAGGTGGCTGTGACGAAAGAAATTGATTTTACCAGGGATTGGCTGCGTTTAACTGTTGAGGAGGCATTTGATCAATTTTCACCCGTCAGCCTGTCTGAGGCTTTGAGTACAGGCTGTTTTGATGAAGTGCTGGTTGAGTCTGTTGAGCCGATGCTGGGAGTCGGGACACCGGCATTTCTGTATGATTATCCTTATGAACTGGGAACATTGGCAAAAAGCAGTGAGAGTAATCCGGAAATTGTCGAACGTTTTGAACTTTATATTGAGGGGATTGAATTTGCTAACGGGTTTTCGGAGCTTGCAGATGTGACTGAACAGAGGAAAAGATTTGAGCATGAGATGCAATTGATTCGTAAGGCTGGTGGCAGAGCGATTAAAATGCCTGAACGTTTTCTGGCGGATCTTCAAAATCTGGGAAAAGCCGCCGGCATTGCTCTCGGTGTTGACAGACTGTATATGCTGCTGTCAGGGAAAAAACATATTTCCGAGGCTGTTTCCTTTCATCCAGGTGATTTTTAATAAAAATCATAAAGTTGTTGTCCCTGTGGCCAGTTACAGGCATCGTGCAGGGAAATCCCTGTCAATTGGGGGGATAGTCTTTGTAATAATTTGAAAAATGATAGAGAATGGTCTATCTTTCAAAATGTAACCCACTTTTCCACATCATCGTATGCTTTCCAGGAAGTGTTGCAATATCAATCTGGATCATATTATACAATTAATGCGCAGTCCTTTATAAAAACATATAACAGCATATGGATTCTAAACAGAGCCTGAAAGTCAGGAAGTATCTGGATCTTTTTCTAAGAAAGAAATTCTTTATTATTATCATTCTGTTATTGAGTTTGCCTGCGGGATTGGGAGTATATCTGGTAACCCCTAAGGTTTACCAGGCTACAAGTCTCCTCAGTTATCAGAAGCAGAAGATCAGCCCTAACAAGATGTCTCCGGATATTGCCTCAAGAATTCGGGATGTTGTCAGTACTCTTACCCAGATTGTCACAAGCCGGACTAATCTTGAAGCACTTATTTCATCGTATAATCTCTATCAAAAAGAAAGAGAGAAACTGCCGATGGAAGATGTGGTGGAAATGATGCGGAATAAGATCGTGATCAGGCCGCAGAGCAGAGGGGATGTCTTTACAATTTCGTTTACCGGCAGTGATCCCGCAAAAGTAGTCAAGGTAACAAATGCTCTTGCCGCAAAATTTATAGAAGAAAATTTGAAATATCGCCAGGAAAGAGCTACTGAAACAACTTCTTATACCAGCGATGAGCTGCAGATGGCAAAGTTGGTAATGGACCGCAAGGAAAATGCCATGCGGGACTACAAACTAAAATATTATAACGAGATGCCGGAACAGAGGGAGACCAATGTTGCCAGGCTGAACGCACTTCAGGAACAATACCAAAATAAACAGGAGTCAATTCAGGATCTGGAGCGAACTCTTGTATTGATTCAGGATCAGTTGGGCAACAGGAAAAAGATGCTGGAAAATTTCAGTACTCTTGCTGTTCTTGATGGCAAGGGAAAACAGGGAGAGATCTCCAGCCTTGGTAACAGCATTCAGAAACTGGCAAAGATGAAGTTAGTGCTGGATCGACTGCTGATAAAATATACAGAAAAACATCCTGAAGTAAAGAGAATCAGAAAAATGATTGCCCGCCTTGAAAAAGAGGTGAAAGCACTGGGTGAAAAGGAAAATGGAGGTCTGCATGATTCCACACAAGATGGAATGAGTTTGTATAAGAAGAAAATAGCTTTTGATTCTGTCATTGTGCAGCTTGAGGCTCAGCGAAAAAATATAAAGCTGAATATCGCAGCCATCAAGAAAGAAAAGGATCAGTTGAAACAGAAAATTGAACAATATGAAAAATGGGTTGCCGCGGCTCCGGTCCGGGAAGCGGAATGGACTGCTCTTACCAGGGAATACAGTCAGTTGAAAAGACATTATGATTATCTTGTGTCCCAGAACCTGCAGGCCAAATCGATGTTGAATCTTGAGCGCAGACAGAAAGGAAGTCAGTTTAAAATTGAGGATCCCGCACGATATCCTGAGAAACCGATTAAGCCCAATTTCTTTATTATTATCGGAGGTGCATTATGCGCCGGGCTGGCACTGAGTTTTGGTGCGACTCTTTTGCTGGATTTTTTAGATACTACTTTCCGAGACGAAGACGAATTGGAAAATTATCTTGGGGTGCCTCTTATAACAGCTGTTCCCTATATTGAAACCAGCATGGAGAGGAGAAAAAACAGGTGGATTTTGATTATATCCTGTTTTTTCCTTGCAGGTTGTATTCTTGGTATTGCTGCACTCTTCTTCTATTTCTGGAAAAAAGGGTATATTGTTTTGTAAGAAATTCTGCAATCTCTGCTATGTATAAAACCCAATTTGGTCTGGCACGTGATCCTTTTGAACTGACCCCTGACTCAAATATGCTTTTTCTTGGAGAAACACACAAGGAAGCTCTTGGTGTACTGAAGCACGGTGTCATTTCCGATAAAGGATTTCTTCTTTTTACAGGAGAAGTTGGTACCGGCAAGACAACTCTTATCAATGTTCTTGCTAAAAATCTTAATAACCCCGGGTATCTATGCCTTATTTCCAATCCGACTCTGGATGTGGATGATTTTTTTTATTATTTTGCGGCTCAACTGGGACTTTTATTTGATGGGAACAGGGCCAGATTCCTTTGTCTTTTTGCAAAACTACTGGAAGAATGTAAAAAATCAGAGGGAAAGGTTCTGCTGATTATTGATGAGGCACACTCTCTGCCGACAGATCTTCTTGAGGAACTACTGCTGCTGGTTGACATGTCCTCTGAGATTGTTGGTGTTCTCAGTGTTTTTCTGGTTGGCCAGTCAGAACTTCTCGATCGTTTGGCAGAGAAACAACTGTCTTCTCTGAGCAGGCGGATTGCTGTACGTTATCATCTCAGACAGCTGAATGAACCCGATACTTTTCAATATGTTTTTTTTCGCTTGAAAATGGCAGGAGCAGGCGACAGAGATCTGTTTTCGGAGGAAGCGCTTCAACTGGTTTACAAGGCAACCAACGGAAACCCAAGATTGATCAATATATTATGTGATAATGCCTTGTTGTCTGCCTTTGCCAAAAGCAGTGTTTATGTCGATGGGAGTGTGATCAGAGAATGCGCTGGTCAGCTTTATCTTGAGGGTGACAGTGCTTTTTATCTTCCTCCGGTAAACAGCAATCGAAAAAAACTGGTTTTTGCCGGGATTGGAACTGTACTTTTATTGGAAATTATCGTGGGTGTCTATCTTTACAAAAGTGGTTTATGGAAACCTCTGCTGCAATTTGTTAGAGGGATCTTCCAGTAAGAGTCTACCGTGGTTTTTTCTTTCCAGCAGTTCCTGATCTGTTCAGATTGAAAGCCTGTTCTAAGATTTCACGTTCCCTGCGGCGTTCTTTCCCAGAGCGTGGGACAACAAGGTTTTTTTTTGTTTCCGGGTGGGTTTCTGCAACATAGACAGCGGTGGAAAGAGTGCCTGGTACAGGTGTGAAATCCTGGAATTTTCTTATTTTCAATCCCAGTTTTTTCATTTTTTGAGTCATTTTCCTTACTGCAGCTTCAGTGGAGCCCGGGTGGGAAATAATGATATAAGGTGTGAACAGCGTGGGTCTTCCGGTTTCTTTGCCGATCTGTCTGCATTTGGATATAAATTCACATAAAACTGAGTGTGATTCCTTGTGCATGAGTTCAAGTAACTCTTTTTCACTGTGTTCCGGGGCGATTTTCATGCTTCCCGGCGTATGGGACAGAATTATCTTTCTCAGCAGTTTGTCAGTTTTCAGCAGGAGCCCCATTCTCAATCCGGAAGAAATAAAAAGATGTTTTATCCCTTTGATTTCTGAAACCCTCTTGAGTAATTCAAGGAAACGTGATTCATCAGTCTGCAGATTCGGACAGACCCCGGGGTAGAGGCAATCCTTCTTCCTGCAGGAGCCGATAGCGCATGAGGTTCCATACAGGTTCGCGGTCGGTCCCCCGAGATCGCTGATGGTCCCCCTGAAGGACTTCATCTTGACGATTCTTTCGCATTCCCTGACTATGGATTCAATGGACCGTGAAATTATATCAGGTCCCTGGTGTCGGGTAATGGCACAGAATGAGCAGTTTCCTGAACATCCCCGGACAATAGTCACGGAGTGTTCAATCATTCTGTATGCAGGGATTTCAAGGGTTTCAGGGTGTGGTTTCCTGGTAAACGGCAACCCATAGAGACTATCAAGTTCGTGGGGTTTCAGTGGCGGGGATGGGGGATACTGGATGACCCAGTGGTTTTGCTGTTTTTGGAGAAGCGGCCTTGGCGAAGCACTTCGCAGGTGATTGTCAATTTCTTTTTCAGCATCCAGAAAGAGTTGTTTGTTGGCTGTAATTTGGGAAAGTGACGGAAGAATTGTCAGTTTTCTTGAGCTTTTTATTTCCATAGACGGAAAGTGTTCGGCAAGCTGCCTTTCCGTCAGTCTCAGGCATGTTCCTGAAATCCCGTGCAGATTCCTGCCTTTTTGGAGTCTTTGGGCGATTTCAAGAATTGCCTTTTCTCCCATACCGAAAACAAGGATATCAGCTTTTGCATCCGTGAGAAAGGAGCCTCTTATCCTGTTCTGTTTGTAATCGTAGTGAACAAAACGTCGAAGGGAGGCTTCAACACCACCCAGAACTATTGGTGTACCGCGATAGGTGGCCCTGGCAAGGCTGGTGTACACCAGTGTTGCCCGATCAGGCCGACGACGAACTTTTTTTTTGTTTATAGTCCTCCATGGATTACCGTTCGGGGAGTAGTCGTCATTATTTCTGACTTTGCCGTTCCCGGTGTAATTGGCAACGATGGAATCGAGGCATCCAGCTGTAATACCGCAGAAAAGTCCTGGTTGTGGAAAACAGCGAAAATCCCTGTCAGTATCTATGCGAGGCTGGGAAAGAATGGCGACCCTGAAACCCTGGCTTTCAAGAAGTCGACCGATAAGTGCGACACCAAAAGCCGGATGGTCAATGTAACTGTCACCTGTTACCAGGAGAATATCAAACCACGACCACCCCCTGTCCCTGCATTCCTTCCAGGAAACAGGCAGGGGACGGGGTTGCTGTTTTGAAGTCATTGTATGAAGTGCAGGAGATACGTTTTACTTAAAAACGTTCATCAGGTCTGCGTTGAAAACCATGTGGGTGGCAATGGATGCCGCATATCCAAGGGCTATGACCGGTGTCCATTTAAGATGGGCTCCAAAGGTATATGTGCCCCTGGCTGATCCCATCAGGGCCACTCCAGCAGCAGAGCCGATGGAGAGCAGGCTGCCCCCTACTCCAGCTGTCAGTGTAACAAGGAGCCACTGGCCATGGGACATGTGCGGGTTCATTGTCAATACTGCAAACATGACGGGAATATTATCAACAACTGCCGACAGAATTCCGACTATGACATTGGCCGTGGTCGCCCCCAGGCCGTGATAAAGAAAGGCGGAAACGGAGGCCAGATATCCAAACTGCGAGAGCCCGCCGACACAGAGGATTACGCCGTAAAAGAAGAGGAGAGTGTCCCATTCAGCCCTTGCCACTTTTTTAAAGAGATCAAAAGGGTCAGGTTTGGTGTGATATGTCTGGTGGGCAAGAGGATTATCATCAACATCGTAGTTTCGGTGTTCTTTCCTTTTCAGATAATAGGAGAAGAAACCTAGATACCCGAGGCCGAGCATCATACCAGCCGCCGGGGGGAGATGAAGGAAGTTGTGAAAAGAGACCGCAGTTGTGATGGTCAGGAGAAAGAGGAAGATAATTCGTTTTGCCCCGAGTTTCATCACATATTGATCTTTACCGGGTTTGGGTTGTTTTTTGGCGATGGCAAAATTCATGAAAATAGCAGGGACAAGCCAGTTGACCAGCGAGGGAAAGAAAATATCAAAAAATTCGTGGAACTTAACCATACCTTTCTGCCAGACCATGAGTGTTGTAATATCTCCAAAGGGGGAAAAGGCTCCACCGGCATTGGCACCAATAACAATATTGATGCAGGCAACAGCTATAAATTTCTTATCATTACCGCCAACAGCCATGACTACGGCTCCCATGAGCAGAGCTGTTGTCAGGTTATCAGCAACAGGAGAGATTAAAAATGCGAGAAGACCGGTGAGCCAGAAAACCACGCGCAATGAAAAACCACGGGAAATCAGCCATGAACGAAGAGCCTGGAAGACGTTTCTCTCATCCATTGCGTTGATATAGGTCATGGCAACAAGGAGAAAAAGAAAAAGTTCAGCATATTCCAGCAGGTTATGACGAATTGCCTCTTCCGCGGCGGTATGGTTGCCGAGACTGCTGAAAGTGATGGCTACAAAAATCCAGATTATCCCGGCAGCCAGAAGAACCGGTTTTGATTTTCTTAAGTGGAGTTGTTCTTCAAAAATAACAAGAACATAAGCACCAATAAAAAGAATAAGTGAAAAAATACCTAAGAATGATCCACCAAGCGCGGTTGTATCAATTGCTCCATGTGACTCGCCTGCAAATGCTCCGGTGGCGGAAATGAGGAAAAAAACTGCCAGCAACACTGTTTTCATTAGTAGAATTCCCGGATAAATATTGATATTGATTGTGAATAACTGCTGCAATTATAGCAGTAGAACGCAGCCATAGCAAGGAGAGTCATGATTAACCCGTATTTCTTATCAGTTCTGGTGAGACATGATTTTGCTCTGTTTACAGAGGAGAGCGGTGCAACCCTGAATCCTGTATTTCAGAAAATGAAAAAATGAATCAAAGTATTATTTCAATACTTGATTATCCATGAAACTCAGCCAAATTGTGGATGTGCCTGTTTTATCAGGCTAGCCTACGGTCAAAAATCACTGGAAATCTCAATTGATAA
>NZ_JBPLBA010000131.1:0-38171 GCF_054039375.1 Desulfomarina sp.
AATGGCGTCGACGTATAGACATACTTCAAGCCATTGAAAACGAAGCAGATTCGGTAAAATCGCCAATCCCGCAGGGCAAAGAAAATGAAAAAATGTACAATCACCCAAACAGTGAATGGCCGGATTCGTTAGATATAACATATTGAAATTTATTCATAATTACATTTTTCCATTTTCTGAAGTGCAGGATTTAGGTTACAGTTTAATCTGTAATTGCTCACAGGTGTCCCGGAAGTCGGGTGAAGAGGCAATTTTTCAAAGTGGCCTTAAGAAAACAGGCTCTGGGGCCGATACTGTAACAGAACAATTAATGGTAGTTTGAAAGCAATCTCAACATGGAAATCGTTCAATGGTCTCAGGAAAATACGCCGCGCTTGCCGGAGCAATATCGAGAGAACAATCAATTGCCAATATCAGCGCCAACCTTGCCAACATCAGCACAACCGGCTTCAAAAAATCCCTGGTCAGCTTTGAAGCCATACTTAAAGGCGAACAGCAGGCGCGAAATGCAAAGGGAATTAATTACGACAGGGTAAAAAATAATTATATCGACTTCACTCCTGGTCCGATGAAACCGACAGAAAACCCGCTGGATATGGCCATAAACGGACCAGGTTTTTTCAAGGTTCAGGGCAGGGATGGAATTCTTTATACAAGAAGAGGAGACTTCCAGATAAACGAGGAAGGATTGCTGACAACCAGTAACGGTCTCAGGGTTCTGGATGAATCCGGTGCTGAAATAACTATTCCAGATACCGACACCAGCAGCATAGGTGTCGGCAACAGTGGCACAATTTTCATTCTTGGCCCGAGGGGCAGCAGAGCCGAAGTCGCCAGACTGGCTATTGTTGATATAGACGACACATCAAAACTGAAAAGAGAACCGGACACTACATTTTCCCTCGAAAATGGTGGAAATGAAATCCCGGCCGATAATTACAGAGTCCTCCAGGGAAACCTGGAACTCTCCAACGTCAATATGGCTACGGAAATGGCCATGCTCATTGATAATCAGAGAACTTTCGAAACATATCACAAGGTATTGAAAAGTTATTCCACCATCGGTGAAAAACTCGAAGAACTTGGAACAGTAGGATAAGAGGAACACTATGATCAGATCGCTCTGGACCGGTACAACCGGCATGCATGGCCAGCAGTTAAACATCGACGTCATTGCCAACAATCTCGCCAATGTCAGCACCACCGGGTTTAAAAAGAGCAAGGCGGATTTCCAGGACCTTCTCTATCAGACCATGAAGGTGCCGGGGAGCCAGACATCAACCGATACGGAATCCCCCACCGGTATCCTGATCGGCCTTGGTGTCAAGCCAGCCGCGGTCACCAAAATATTCACCCAGGGTGATCTTATTCTCACGGAAAATGAGCTGGACGTAGCCATAGAAGGTAACGGGTTCCTTCAGATTGAAATGCCAAACGGCAATACCGCATACACCCGTGCCGGCGCACTTAAAAGAGACAGCAACGGCCGACTGACTAATTCCGATGGATACCCCATACTGCCCACCATTACGATTCCCGATGGCTCGAGACAGATAACCATCAGCGAAACCGGGATTGTCAGTGCGCTTATTGGCGATGATACTGTCAGCACTGAACTGGGAACCCTGGAACTGGCAACTTTCACCAATCCTGCAGGTCTCTCGGCAATTGGAAAAAATCTGTTTGAAGAAACTTCCGCCTCCGGTACCGCACAAACAGGAACACCCGGAGAAGATGGCTATGGAACCCTCCTGCAGACCTATCTTGAAGGATCAAATGTCAATATCGTTGAAGAAATCGCCAACATGATTACAACCCAGAGGGCCTATGAAATCAATTCCAAAACAATTCAGACATCAGATGAAATGATGCAGACAACCAATAACCTGGTATAGGATAACCTCTCAGAAATGTTTAAAAAACTATTTCTTATAGTGTTCATTATTTCAACGACCTCACCTGCCTATGGTCTGCAGATCACCTTCAGGAAGAATGCAACCGTTAACGGCAGCACCATAACCCTGGGTGATATTGTTGATTTTGATGAAGACTCAGAGTTCAGCCGGGCTCTTGCAACCCAGGTGATCGGCCAGGCGCCCCTGCCGGGAGAAACTGTTTCCCTTCGTTCCCTCAATATCAAAAATTATCTGCTCACAAAACTCGATTTACCAGATCATACTCTCTGGCAGGGCTCGCCGTCAGTTTCCCTCAGTCGTCTCGGTATTTATATCGGCCCCACACGAATCCTGAAAATCATAGACGAATATCTGAAGAAAAACAAAAAGAACCTGCCTGACGCTGAAATTCATTTTAATCCCGGTGTCCTGCCGATTCCTTTTACCCTGCCTGCCGGAAAACTCACCTGGGAAGTCGTTCCTTCAAATCCCCGTATTCTCGGCAGTTCACGTTTCTCAATTATTTTCAGGGTCGATGACCGGGTAGCCAAAAATATGTCTATAAAGGGGAAACTTGAGGCCCTGGCTCCGGTAGTTATTGCCGCAGCCAGGTTGTCCAAAGGCACAATTTTAAACAGAAGCCATCTGACTCTGGCGACAAAAGATCTCGGCAGATATTCCTCCGCCGGTACCAATATCACAGATTTTATAGGGAAAAGACTGAAACGAAGCCTCAGGGAAGGCTCTGTCATCACCACCTCAATGATTGAGGGCCGTCCTGTTATTAAAAGAGGACAACGTGTAAAAATTGTTCTCCACCATGGCAATATGTTCCTGTCCGCTGTTGGAATTGCAAGAAATAATGGCCGCCAGGACCAGATGATTCGTGTGCAGAACATCAGTTCAAATAAAATAATCTACTGTCGAGTGGCAGCCCCCGGTCTTGTCGAGGTGACATTGTAAGATAAGGTAATTACGCAATAAAGCACAGAGTTCAACACCGTGAGCAGTTACATGAAAAAAACAAACAGAACATATCATCTTTCAAGGATCATTCTCAATTTCCTTATCCTGCTTTTTCTCTCCTCCTGTGCGACCCCACCACCCAGAATAGTTACTATTCCCGAACCTCTTGAGGAAATCAAGGCTGGTGATTCCATTCACAGGGAAAGCGGATCCATCTGGAGCGAGAGGAACAGTTCCATGTTTGCCGACAGAAAGGCAAAAAATATTGGAGATATTGTAACCGTCCTTATTTCCGAACAGGCCAGTGCCTCAAAACAGGCCTCCACCAAAACGGATCGGACTACCAGTATGTCTGCTTCCATTCCCAATTTTTTTGGTCTTGAAAACGATAAAATCTGGAACGGTCATAATCCTGTCGATCTTTCAAATCTTGTCAAGGCTGATTTCAAAAACGGGTTTGACGGCAATGGAACAACAACCCGCAAGGAAGACCTGACCGCATCCCTCACCACCCAGGTCGTAGGCAAATACCCTAATGGTCAGCTTAAAATCAGGGGAGGAAAAGAAGTTATGGTCAATAATGAGGTCCAGATTATCTACCTCACAGGGATTGTCAGGCCCGTTGATATTACCGCGGCCAACACAGTCAGCTCAAATAAGATACTGAACGCGCGTATCACCTATACCGGCAAGGGTGCTCTCAGCGACAAACAGGAGCCCGGCTGGATGATGCGCACACTTGATAATATCTGGCCGTTTTAGACCGAGTTCACCCCGGGAAAGGAATACCATATTATGAAACATTCATTCTCAATTCTGATCATTACCGCGATACTTGCGTCTCTTCTGGCGCCTGATAACTCGTACGGTGTACGCATCAAAGATATTGCCCGGATCCATGGAGTAAGAAATAATCAGCTCATGGGATACGGTCTTGTCACCGGCCTCAATGGAACCGGTGATGATATGAAAAAATCAAAATTCACCCTTCAGGCCGTATATAACATGATGACACGGCATGGTATCACCATTGATCCCGCAAAAATTAATGATATAAAAATAAAAAATGTTGCAGCGGTGATAGTTACCGCCAACCTGCCTCCCTTTGCGCGGTCTGGCTCAACAATTGATATCCAGGTTTCCTCCATGGGTGATGCCAAGAGTCTGGCAGGAGGGACGCTTCTCATGACACCGCTGGTCGGTGCCGACGGGAAAGTTTACGCCGTGGCCCAGGGTCCCCTTGCCATCGGCGCATTTTCTTTTGGTGGAAAAGCTGCCCAGGCTCAGAAAAACCATCCCACAGTTGGCCGGATAGCCGGTGGCGCCATCGTTGAAAATGGGGTCAAGGTCGATATCGGTAAAAACGGGATCCTCGAATACCAGCTCAGCGAAGCCGATTTTACAACATCAGCCAACATGTCAAAGGCAATAAACAAGGCGTTTGGAAAAGGAACAGCCTTTCCGGAAAGTTCATCAACGGTCAAAATTTCAATACCTGAAAAATACAGAAACAGAATTGTTGACTTTATTGCCGGTATTGAACACCTCGACGTGGATGCCGACTCCTCCGCGAAAGTTGTGGTCAATGAACGAACCGGCACCATTGTTATGGGCAAGGATGTGCGGCTGTCAACTGTTGCGGTATCACATGGGAATCTGAGTTTGATCATACGCGATGATTACGAAGTTTCCCAACCCAACCCCCTGGCAGAAGGCGATACTGTCATTACTCCCAAAACCAACATTTCTGTCATGGAAGAGGAGGGAGAACTTGTTCTCCTTGATATGAAAAAAGGAATATCCATCGGTGAAATTGCCAATGCCCTGAATGCCATTGGAGCCACGCCAAGAGATCTTATAGCCATCTTTCAGGCAATAAAAGCTTCAGGATCCATGCATGGTGAACTCATCATTCTTTAGAGGAAAGAAAAATGGATTTCAAGATTGACCCGAGGATGCTGATCAGCCCGAAAGCTCCCGAAACCACAGACAGAAAAACTCAAGATCTCAAAGCCTTGAAAGATTCAAGCCGACAGCTTGAATCTTTGTTTATTATGGAAATGTTGAAAGCCATGCGCAAAACCATTCCCGAAGGGGGGCTTTTTGAAAAAAGCACCTCCACGGAAATTTATCAGGAAATGCTTGATATGGAGACGGCTAAGGCCACAGCTGCCGGTCCCGGACTAGGAATTGGTGATGCCATTTATAAACAGATGGCACCACTTATTGAAAAGAAAAAATAGCATCTCAATCCTTTTATAATTCTCAGTTTTTTCCCACTGTAGTTGACTTAACCGACAAGTCCCATTCCACCCTCGGCCGAGGTCAGAATGGGACTTTCCTGAACCATCTTGTTCTTAAGTTAACGACATTGAGTTTTTCCTGAAGGTAATTACTCACAGGTACCCCAACTTTTCACGGTCTCTTTTGTCCGCATAAATAGGCTATAGCGAACAAAAGAGCCTGCAAAAATCTGCGGCACCTGTGAGCAATTACAGTTCAGAGGTTATAAAATCACATATTTGCTACCCCTGTGAGTAGTTACATTCAGACAATAAAAAGCTGAAGGGTGCCTGAAGCACCCAGGTTAAACACTATATTGGAAAAAGTGACAGAAGAATCTTCAAAATCCGCATTCCACGGCATGATAGGATCCAGTGATCCCATGCGGAATCTCTTTGAACTGATAACCAAAATTGCCGAAGATGATTACTCAACCGTTCTCATCAGAGGCGAATCCGGTACCGGTAAAGAGATGGTCGCCAAGGCAATTCATGCCCAGTCAAAAAGAAAAGACCAGAATTTTGTTCCGGTAAACTGTGCGGCTATTCCTGACGACCTGCTGGAAAGTGAGCTTTTCGGGTACACCAAAGGTGCCTTTACCGGTGCCAACACCAATAAACCAGGAAGAATCCAATATGCCGACCAGGGCACTCTTTTTCTTGATGAAATTGGTGACATGAAAGCTTCTCTTCAGGCAAAACTGTTACGTGTCCTGCAGGAAAAGGAATTCGAACCCGTTGGAGCCTTCAAGGCTGTTCCCATTGACACCCGTATCCTCGCTGCCACCCACTGCGATCTTGAACAACTTGTCAGTGAAGGAAAATTCAGGGAAGATCTCTACTATCGTCTCAGTGTCATACCTGTCAATATTCCTTCACTGAAGGAAAGAGCTGAAGATATTCCCCTCCTGGTCAATTCCTTTATTGAAACGTATACTCTTAAACGGGGCAGAGAAAAATTTACCTTCTCTCAAGAGGCGATTGAATCACTGATCTATTATGAATGGCGGGGAAATGTCAGGGAACTGGAAAACCTCGTCCAGCATATGAGTATTCTTTTCAGCGGCAGGGAGGTCAATCTCTCTGATCTTCCTGAAAAATTTCATTCTGTTAAAATACCTGAGCAAAAAGAAACCAACCCTGAATCTCCCGCTCCTTCGGCTACAGAGAAACAACAGGGTGGTGAAAAATCGATACTCACGCAACTTGACTGGGAAGATGGCCAGATCAATTTCAAGGAGCTGATCAATGATTTTGAAACCCAGCTCATTGTCCAGGCCATGAAAAAAACAGAAGGGAACAAAAAAGAAGCGGCCCGCCTTCTCAACCTGAAACGAACCACACTGCTGGAAAAAATCAAGAAAAAGAAAATCAGCGGGTTGTGGGAGAAAAGCTGAGGAACAGGATTCAGGTTATATTTTTTCCTCAGGCGGCCATCTTCAACAGATTGTTGTCTATATTTTCCTCGATATCCTCTGTTGTGGCGGGAGTAAGGAGGATATCCCGTATGCCATATTTTACAGCCTTGATGACTTTGGTTTTTGTCCATCCAGGGGCTGCCGCAATCAGAGGCAGGGAACATGAACTGCTCACCTTTATTGCCACTCCAAATCCCTGCTCATTAATTTCCCGCATCACAAGATAGACTGCTTTCAATTCACCGGGTATATAGTTGTGAACTTCATCTTTGAATGACAACACTCGGATTTCAAACCCCTTTTTACCGAAAACAGACTGTAATTTCTCTATTTCCGTCATATCATCGCCAATAAGCAGAATATCAATCGGCCTCCTTCCATCATCTGCTGCCACCGGGGCGGGCCTGGAGCTTTCGCCATTTGATCCTGAAGAAACAGAATGTGCAGTCCCACGCGCTTCAGCCTCTTGCTCCTGCTCTTTTGCTCCCAGGCCATCAAGCTGCAGCATTATTGAGGGAAATACCATATGTACTTTTCCAGCCTCATTTCCACCTAGAACAAGCTTCATACTGCTGACATAGTATTCCTGATCAGGAAAAGGCTCCTCTGACTCAGGATCGACTTTCATGGGTAGAACTTGATGAAGATCTTTTTTTATGAATCGTATCTGTCGGGTGTATCCCTCCTCAAAAACTGCTGTATAGACCCCTGAAATGATATTAGCAATCTCTCCGTAAGCATCCTCAATATCCTCACTGAAATCGCCATCTTCAACACTGGATTGAAGTTCATTCTCAGGGAGCATGATAAGGGTTCCGCCAATACGGATGGCATCTTTCTGGGAAATAACAAGATAGGATTTATCCTCTATCTCCCCCACCACTTCCATATCGGCAATAATCTGTTTTCCTGAAACCTCCTCAAAAAAGAAATCTTCCTTGTTGACAATTCGATTTTCCTGATCCAGCAACTGAACATCAACACCAAGGAGGGCCCCTACTTCGTCAGCCATTTTTTCCTGACAGAGACCAAGAAGTTTGTCAACTCTCTTCCTGTGACGCTCAATGTTGAAATCCGCTTTTTTTTCTGAAGGGGCTGGTGCCGATTCTCTGTTCTCGTTTTCCGGAGCCGTTTCCACCACTGCCTCTTCAACGACCTGGGCCTGCGGTTGACCAAAACTTGACAACTGCAGCAATTCTACAGGAAAAAGCATATGGACTTTTCCATAACTTTTTCCTTCAATATTCAGTGTCATTGAACTCAGGTAATAGGGCACATCAGGCACGGGCTCGTCCGACTCAGGATCCACCTTCATCGGCACAACCTGTTGGAGTTCCTTTCTGATGAACCTGAGATTTTTTGTGTACTGTTCCTCAAATACCGATGTATAGACACCCGACACGATATTGGCAACTTCTCCATAGGCATCCTGTGCTTCCTCACCAAAATCTTCTTCACTGACAACATTCTCCAGTTCGGAAGGAGGAAGCATGATCAGGAGTCCACCAAGGTATATGGCATCTTTCAGGCTGATTGAAAAAAAACTTCTGTCCTCGAGATCTCCAACAACCTCCATATCAGCAAGAACCTGTTTTCCTGACGCATGATCGAAAAAGAACTCCTCCTTACTGACAAAACTGTTGTGCAGATCGGACAAGGCAATATCCACACCAAGCAATGCCCCAAGCTCGGCTGACATCTTTTCCTGGCAGGCAGTCAGCAGTCTGTCTATTCTTTTTTTATGCTTTTCTACATTAAAATTTGGTTTAACGGTTTCAGCAGTCGCATCGGATTCGACTTCAGTGTTAATTTCCTCATCTTTTTCCTGCTCTTCTGCACTATTCTGCTCGACAGGCGCTGTATCAGACAATGAAACCACCTTATCTTCCCAGTGCAAACCAAGAGAAGCAGCCGGCATGAGCATAACCATTTTGCCCATGGGGGCCCCGTCAAGAATCATGGAAAAGGCAACCTGGTAAAAAATCTCATTTTTAACAGGCTCATCGGATTCAATATCCACCTTGACAGGGACGAGTTTTTCCTGTTCCTTTCTGACAAAACGGAATGATTTCGGGTACATTTCCTCGAAATCTTTTGTAAAGGAACCAGCAATTATATTCGCTATTTCACCGTATGAATCTTCTATCTCCTCACTGTACTCCTCTCTCGAGATAACCTCATCAAGTTCAGAGGCGGGAAGCATGATAAGAGTGCCACCCAACCTGATGGCATCCTTAATTCCTATAAGCAATGCACCATTCCCCTCAACTTCACCCACAAGTTCCATCCTGGCACAGATCTGCTTCCCGACAAGCGCATCAAACACTTCCTCCTTGGTCACAGGCTGCTTTTCGATATTCTCCAGTAAAAAATCCACACCAAGCAGAGAAGCGACTTCATCCTGTACGCGTACCTGAACAGCTTCGAGAATTTTATCAATTCGTTTTATAGGATCCATAGAGTAAAAAATTTTTGATTACGTATGAAACTCAGCCTGTTATTTGTGAGTCTGGGGATGTGCCTGATAAAACAGGTACAGCCACAATTTGACTGAGTTTCATGGGTAATCAAGAAAAAAATTGAGTGACTAACCATTTAGCCGGTCACAGGTTCCACAAAATTTTACAGGCTCTTTTGTTCGCTATAGCCTGCCTGTGCGGACAAAAAGGACCATGAAAATCCGAGGTGTCTGTGAGCAATTAACCCACAACCTGTATTCCTTATCGGAACCGCGGGGTGAAATATTTAGTCCACTTTTCTCAGTGATCAATTGCGATTTGCAGACATTAACTGAGCTGGATACGAAAGAAAGCCCGGTTTCCTAAAAAAACAAAAATCCCGACTGTGATAAAAAAAACCGTTCACAGCGAGATTTTCGAACAAACGGGCAGACTCTTACTCTATGGCTCAGCCATTTATGCCAGATGACTACAAAAAAAGCCAATGAGAATCGCGACTGCGGCGATACAACCCGTAACGTAATTACTCACAGGTGCCGTGGATTTTCAGATAAACAGAAGTTCAATCCAGAGTGGGCCTTCCGGTGCTTTCATTACGGCAACAATACGATTTGCATCAGCCATACCGCTCACGGCAAATGAGTCACCCACAATAGAAGTAGGAATCGCCAACTCTATATCAATACCGTTTCTCGCGTAGGACACCTTTAAATTGCCGGCAACCATGTTTGCGACTTCACCAACAGCATCCTTTACATCCTCGCCAAGCTCATGGATTTCAATCCCCAGCAGACCACCGGTAATACCACAGGCGACAGCAGCAGGACAATGAATGGCAAGCATTCCCCGGATTCCTCCACCAAGGCCAATCATACTCGTAAGATTGGAGGTGATTTCACATTCTCCATTTTCTATGATCTCTTCAGCCTGCAGATCGACCATAAGCATGGTCGAAAACACCTCTTTTATCCCGGCAACTATTTCTGCACCAATATTGAATTCGCCAGCCATTTAAACAATCCCCTGGAAAATGGAAATAACCTGCTGTTTATACATAAATTATCGCTCCAACTGCAGTTCAACGGAGAAATGACCGGCACTGCAGCCAAAAGGAATAATGATTCTTTCCGTTTCTCCTGTCGGCTGGAAATCGTATTCACGTCCTGCAATAATGGTCGGCAGAGAAATATCAATATCTCTGCCGTTTTCAGCAAGCGCGGTTTTAACATCTCCTGCAAGCATATTGGCAAGTTCTCCTACGGCATCTTCCACATCTTCATTGACTTCTTCCACATCCATGCCGAGAAAGCTTCCAGTAACAGCCATTGCAACATTTTGAGGTAAATGGATGGCCAGAACACCTTTATGCGTACCGACCAGACCAATAACTCCCGAAATAGAATCAGAGAGAGGGGCAGTCTCTTGTAACAGATCTCCAGCCACTTCAATCTCCATCATGACCATCGTGGAAAAAATTTCTTTTGCCGATTCAATCATGTTTTTACTGATATCCACTGCCACCCCCTTTTACACCAATCAGGTTAAAGTAAAGGACCAAGAACTTCGTTTACCTTGTCAGGTGTGAAGGGCTTTTTGATAGCACCAACGGCACCAAGGGATTTAGCCTCTCCGATAATATCATCTCCTGTTTCTGTAGAAATCATTAAAACAGGTATATCTTTAATGCCATCCCTCGTGGATTTCTCTCTCAGAAAAGAAATCCCATCCATATTGGGCATATTGATATCACTCAGTACAATATCAACCTGCTCTTTTTCCAGTACCTCCAGGGCTTCAAGCCCATCAGCGGCTTCAAATATATTGTCAAACTCAATCCCTGCCTGGCGCAGTGATCGACCGATAATTTTTCTCATCGTACTTGAATCATCAACCAGCAGTACATTCTTTCCCATGCCTTATATCTCCTGTTAAATAGAGTAATATGTTTACCAAGTAAAATATTCACCCTCAAAAGCCGTCATGGACTTCTGAGACAGATAATGTATTCACCATGAATACTATCAATAAAAGCGTTAAAAAATCAAACAAGTATTACAAAAAAACGTCATGATTTTCAACTTGCTGCAAATGGAGCAATCTGTTGTTTTTCTACAGCCACCTCATGTCAAATTTCCGACTCTGTTTTTTTCATCCTGTTTAATTCTTCATTGCCGGACCAATGTCACGTAATTGCTCACAGGCGCCCTGCTCTCCACGATCTCTTTTATCCGTACAGGGAGCCTGTAGCGAACAAAAGAGCCTGCAAAAATCTGTAGAACCTGTAACCAGTTGCCGCTCAGAGGTCAATGTCGTTGACTTGTGCTGGCCATAATTGGTCTTTTTGTCCGAAATATTTTGTCCTCGCTATATCAACCATAGACCTGCGCCTGTTTTTTTGCAGTTCTTGATTTTAAACGAAGCTGCTCATGTATGAACAAACACCACCTGAGCATGCCAACACAAAGAAACTTCAACTATGGAATAGAATTTGCAAAAAGAAGACAAATCTGAAAACATTAATAATCATGAAGAATTTCATTCCATATATCATTTTTGCTGTTCTACTCACCGGCACACCTGTTTTCGCCTCGGAACTTCTCCGGGTTTCCAGGGCGGAATCCGGTGATATGATACAGCTTTATTTTCTTTTTGACAAAGCCCCGACATTTTCCGAAACAATCAATGAAAGACGCCTGAACCTTATATTCAACAATACGGAGTTAAAGAAAAAAATCACCTTTTTCAAACCCGACGACAAAATAGTCAAAATTTTGTCTCACACTGAAAACGGCGACTTTATCCTATCTCTTTTCTTTCGATACACCCCGCAACACTACACTGTTTCCAGAAATGGCAACGATAAAATCGTTGTTGAAATCCTCCCTGGAAACAGATATTCG
Source organism: Desulfomarina sp. (assembly GCF_054039375.1). Lineage (NCBI taxonomy): Bacteria > Pseudomonadati > Thermodesulfobacteriota > Desulfobulbia > Desulfobulbales > Desulfobulbaceae > Desulfomarina > Desulfomarina sp. Next base: position 11,921 of record NZ_JBPLBA010000131.1, read on the forward strand.
AAATCATATAAAGATCTTGCAAAAAAACTGGAAGGGTTGACTGTTATTGACAGAAGCAGGGTTGATTATACAAATCCGTATGTTTTTTCGCCCTATGTCAAGAACTGGATGACATTTTTTAATGGATATGAATCACCACTGACAATCAGTGTGCCAGTAAAATTTACCCTCCCACCTTTTCCGATCATCGGAATGCTGCCGCCCGACAAGGAAAAAAACCTGCAAATCCTCTCCCCTGAACTGTTCAAACTTGCAGGCGAAGGTCTGTGGGAACACCTTGCCACCAGGATTCTTGAGCGACTTAAATCAGAAAAAAATATTGAGACACAAAAAAAATTAGCCCTCTGTTATGGTGAGGTTCTCTTCAGGGCTGATAATTTTGTCGGTGCATACAAACAACTTTATCTCCTTCAGGAAAAATACGATGATGAACTCATCGGCAGTTTTGCAAGATACGTCCTCCTGTTGCTGCGGGCAATCCACGAGGATCCACATATAGCTGAATTTGAACTTACTCCCCTTGCGAAAAAAATCAGTCTCACCAATCCACTTACACCGTATCTTCATCTCTCACGGATAGAAGTCTCCCTCGCATCTGCAAAATTTTCTGCAATGAACAACCTTCTTCTGGAAGATGATATCGCGTTTCCGCCTCCCATCGAAGAAATCAGAGAAATCCGGCAGGCAGATTACTGGTATGGCATCAATCAACCTGTAAAAGCCTATGCCGCATATCGTCTGGTTGCAGGTTCAGAGTATCTTGCCAGGCAACCCTATTCCCTTAACGGTAACTGTGCGACTCTGTACAGCCAGAGGAAATTCATGCAAAGCAGCAGTTGCTATGATCAACTTTCAACACTGGTTCTCAATAAAACTTCCCTTGGAATGATCCGTTACCGAGCAGAAATGTCCAGGCTTAAATTCATGCCGAAAGAAAAATTGATAGACAGCTTTACCCAGATTGAAAATGCATTTCCCGGTACGGAAGCAGGCAACAGAGCTGCAATAAAGAAAACGGACCTCCTGCTGTTGCAGAAAAGTTCTGCCCTGTCCTGGGCTCTTAAGAGTTATGCATCAATCTATGAAAAATCAATTGTCAGAGAGCCAAAGGAAGAAGCCCTCTTCAAACAGGCCCTGGTCCTCTCCCTGTTAGACAGAAAAGGAGAATCAATAACACTTTTACAGCAGCTTATCAGGGAATTCAGATACGGGCATGTTCTTTCATCAGCCCAGGCACTTCTAATAGATCTGTTGCCGGGTGAAATTAAAAGGCTTGTGGGAGAAAAGCAATATTTAAAGGCTCTGGTTCTGGCCAAACAGAATAAAGATCTCTTCAGGAAAAACTGGCTGGACAGCAGGTATCTTGTCGATATAGCCAGAGCTTATGATGAAATAGGCGTTTATGAAGAAGCCCAGAGGCTTTATCTTTATCTTATTGAGATTTCTGAAGTTGATCAAAAAGAGCAGTTCTTTCTTCCTCTTGTCAAAGCCTCATTCAACCATGGTAATTATACTCTTGTGGAGGACTTCGCCGCCCAGTACACATTCAATTATCCCCATGGTCAATATGCTGATGACATTCTCCTGCTCCGCCTGAAAGCCTTTATCAACCAGGAACGTTTTACCGAAGCTCTTCGCCTTCTCCCGTCCCCTCTTCCTCAAAAAAAAGAATTCTATGAGCTGGCAGCTACTGTCTATTACAGGATGGATGATTTCAAAAAATGCGCAAAAGTTTTTGATTCTCTGGAAAAACTTGACCGCGAACTCAGCCAGGAAGAGTTGGTAATGTTTGGTGAAAGTCTTATGAAAACTGAACAACCTGACAGAGCAGAAGCCGTTTTTCTTAAAATAAAGGAAACAAACCCATTCTATGACCAGAGCCTTTTTCACCTTGCTGAGTTGGCAAAACGAAAGGGAAATGAAAAAAAAGCGCTAAGATTATTCAGGAAAATTGCCGAAAAAGGCACTAATGAGAGATGGAGAGATTTTGCCCGAAAGGCCCTGGAATTTGAAAAAACAGCATCAGGGCTGCAAATCGGCATGCAATAATTATGACATCACTACTCACAGGGGATGCAACTTAATGATTTTATTTTCTTTTATATGGAGAGAATTATGGACCCGGTCAAACCATTCGATTCCCAGATGGCCCTTTTAAAAAAGGTCCTTGACCTGCGGGCGGACAAGGCCCAGGTCATTTCATCAAATATTGCCAATGCCGAGACCCCCGGATATTCCAGGGCGGTTTTTGACTTTGAGGACGAGTTGAACAACGCGATTCATCGGGGGAAAAACATTGATCTTGCCACGTCCAGCGAAAAACACATAACCCTTGCTCCTGCCAATTTTGCGTCAGTTGTCGGAAAAATCAGGCATGTAAGTGATAAAACCGGAATAGGAGATCAAAACGGGGTCAATGTGGCCCAGGAAATGATTGATCTCTCTGAAAACGAGATTATGTACGAAACCAGCGCCCAGCTTTTAAAGAAAAAACTTAATCTCCTCAAATATGTAATTTCCGGCGGACAATAGTTCATGCCATTTTAATTATTACCTGGAACAAGGATAAGATATGGATATATTTAATACTTTTAAAATCAGCAGTTCAGCGTTGAAGGCCAATACAATACGCCTGAATACAATCAGTTCCAATCTGGCGAATGTTGAAACCACCTCCACTCCCGAAGGAGGACCGTACAAGAGAAAGTCTGTTTACTTCGAAAGCAAACCCCTTACTTTCAAGGAACAGCTTGAAAGCACAACAAAAGACAGTACCAGGACCGTTGAAGTTACAAAAATCATCGAAGACAAATCACCGCCCAGAAAAGTGTACAATCCATATCATCCTGATGCTGATGAGGCGGGCTATGTGAAAATGCCGAACGTGAGTGTTCTTGAGGAGATGGTTGACATGATGTCGGCCACTCGAGCATACCAGGCCAATGTAACCACCATTAAATCGGCAAAGAGAATGGCTATGAAGGCCCTTGAAATAGGAAGGTAACTTATGAACACAATTAATAATACCAGATTATCGCCGGTAATGCCCGAAGGGGCTTCTTCATCCACCGGCAGCAGCATTCAACAGGCCGAAAACAGTTTTGGTACTATTCTCTCCAATCTTGTTACTTCCGTCGATGAATCCCAGAAAGCCGGTGATATTGCAGTGGAACAATTGCAGAGTGGTGACGCCAGTCATCTCCACGAAGTCATGATTGCGGTTGAAGAGGCCGATATTTCACTTCGAATGCTTGTTCAGATGCGAAACAAGGCGCTCTCTGCCTATGAAGAAATTATGAGGATGCAGCTCTGATTGCAATGTAATTGCTCCCCCTGTGACCAATTACATCACAACCGCTCAAATGGTAAATACCAGGAAATAAGGAACAGTCATGGCGGCAGAAGAACAGAACATTCCTGAACCTTCAGAACAGAAGGAAAACCTTATCCAGGAATCGCCTGAATCAAAAAATATTCTCAAATTGATTCAGGAATGGCCCTTATCGAGAAAAATTGCGACCGGTGCAGTTATTCTCATATCCATTGTCCTGTTTGCTGTATTGATCTTTCAGGCAAGAACCGCGGATCAGCAACTTCTTTACGCAAATCTTTCCATCAGCGATGCCTCATCGGTCACCAGTTGGCTGAAAGCCAGAAAAATCCCCTATTCCCTGAAACATGGCGGACGGGATATCTGGATCTCCGCCGACCAGATTTACCAGACCAGGCTCGATCTCGCCGCCAACGGCTTACCCAGCGGAGGAGGAGTCGGTTTTGAAATTTTTGACAAACAGAGTTTTGCCTTAACGGATTTCGTTCAGAAGGTGAATCACACCAGGGCTCTCCAGGGGGAGCTGTCCAGAACCATCACATCTCTCGGCCCTGTGGAATCGACCCGTGTACACCTGGCCCTTCCTGAAAAAAGGCTTTTCAGAAACCAGCAGAAAAATGCCACGGCCTCCGTCATCATCACTCTGGTTCCCGGTAGAAAACTCGATGAAAAACAGGTTCAGGGCATTATCCATCTTGTTGCCGGATCAGTCACCGGTCTTGAACCGGATAATGTCAATATCATTGATTCAAACGGTGTTATTCTTGAAAGCCTGAAAGAAAAAGACAGGGACAACCTCCTTCCCGTTGACATGCTCACCTATCAGCAGGAACTTGAACACCGCCTGGAAATCAGGGCCCAGGATCTTCTTGATAAAACCATGGGAAAAGACCATGCCATGGTCAGGGTCACGGCCACCCTTGATTTTTCCAAAAATGAAAAAACCCAGGAACTTTACGACGCTGATGACCCGGTTATCCGCAGCGAACAGATAAACCAGGAAAACAGTGGAAGTGTTAACGCGGGAGGCATTCCCGGAGTGCAGTCAAACCTTAACGGGAACACGCCAGGTACAGGTCAGACAGGACCGACTTCCAGCAAAAATTCCCGAATAACCAACTATGAAATCAGCAAAACAATCAGCAAAACGATTAATCCCGTCGGCACTATTACAAAACTGTCGGTTTCCGTTCTGGTGGCAGATCGTGTTAAAGTTGACAAGGACGGCAAACCGGTTTCAACCACTCCCCGCACTGAAGAAGAGTTAAAATCCATAGAGAACATGATAGCCAGAGCAATCGGTCTTACTCCTGAAAGAGGAGACAAAATTAATGTCCTCTCCATGCCTTTTGTTGAAACTGACAAGGCGATCATTGCAGAAAACGCATCAGGTTCCCGCCCACTTTATGAATATATTCCCTTTATCAAATACGGACTGATATCGCTTGGAATCCTGCTCCTCTACTTCCTGCTCATCAGACCTGTCATAAAAACAATGAAAGGAGAGGTTAAAGAACACTATAAAACTGTTGAACAACTGGAACAGGAGCAACTCCGAACTCCTGAAACAGACGAGGAAGAAGAGATAACTCTTCCTCCTGTTGATGATGCGATAACCAGTCTGAGAAGAGAGGTACTTCAAAATCATGTTCCGACCGCATTTATTGTTAAAAACTGGATACAGGAAGGATAGCTGATGGCGATTGAAACATTGACTGGCCTGAACAAGGTTGCGGTATTATTGATTTGCCTTGGCGAAGAGGCAACCTCCAGAATTTTTGATGAACTGTCGGATGATGAAGTGCGACAGGTAACCAGGGCCATGGCATCCATTGAGCATATACCCATGGATATCAAAGAAAAGGTTTTTGCCCAGTTCCATGAAGCTCAAAACCAGTTTGCAGGTCTTTTCGTCAAGGGTGAGGAATTTGCCAAACGCGCTATCGCGGCAACGCCCGGGGAACAGCGTTCCGAGTTTTTAATGGACCAGTTTATCTCCGGAACAGAATCCAAGTCTCTGGAGACTATCTCACTCATGGCTCCGAGGATGGTGGCAGGACTGCTGGAACATGAACATCCCCAGACGGTTGCCCTTGTTCTTTCCACCCAGCATGTGGAACATGCCAGTGAAATCCTGGCAAATCTTCCGGAAGAGATCCAGGCCGATGTGACCTACAGAATTTCAAAAATTGAAAAAGTCTCTCCTGAGGTGATCAGCAGGATTGAAGACGCCCTGCACCGGGAAATCGGACTGGTTTCCGGCAAAGCCCATAAAAAAGTCGGAGGAATCGATGCGGTAGTCGGCATTCTCAACCATATGAAAAACAACCTGGATGCCGATATCCTGGAAAAAATGGAAGAGACTGATCCGGATATGGCCGAAGAGATAAGAAAGAAAATGTTTACCTTTGAAAATCTTGTGGCCCTTGATGGCAGGTCCCTGCAGATGATCCTGAGAGAGGTCAACAACGATTCCCTCACCATGGCCCTGAAAACTGCTTCGGAACAGATGAAGGAAAAAATCTTTGCCAATATGTCCGCCCGCGCTGCCGATATGATCCGGGACGATCTGGATGCCATGGGGCCGGTCAGGCTCTCGGAAGTTGAACTTATGCAGCAGTCCATTGTGAAAATTGCCATGAAACTTGAAGAAGAAGGCAAGCTGGTCCTTGGCAGCGGAGGCGGAGATGAGCTTGTCTAAATATTATAAAAAAACAGACTCTTTCAAACCGGAAGAACTGGTGCCTGTTTCAAAAGAAAAAAAAATTAAGGACCCTCCTTCCAGGTGGGTGGAGACTGCAGACAACCAATTCGAAAGAGAGGTTTTCACGGTTGCGGATTTATCTGATTCACCCATCCCCGGAGAAAAAAAGGAATCGACTCCGGAAACGGATGAACAGCACCCCCCGGAACCTCCTCTGGAAACAATGGAACAGGTCGAGGAAACTGAAGGGGTTGAAACAGAAGAAACCATTAATCTGGAGAATTATATCGAACGGACCGAAATGGATAAACTGCTTGAAAAGGCCTTTGAAGATGGTGTTCGCAACGGCCTTGAAAAAGCGGAAGAGGATTACGGCTCAGCCACCCGTTCTCTTTTCACAATCTGCCGACAACTCGATTCCATCAGGGAAACAATTATCGCCAACAGCAGCAGAGAACTTCAGGAATTTGCCATTGCCCTCGCAGAAAGAATTATCCGATCTCCATTTATTGAAAACAGGAAAACGATTATTGCAACCCTGGAGGAAGCTCTTGAGCGGGCAATAAAATCTGATGAATTCACGATTTTTGTCAGTCCGGACGATTATGATATTGTCATGGAAAAGTCAGAAGATCTGATTGAAGGACTCAGCGGCCTCAGCAAGATCATCATAAAAAAAGATTCCGGAATAGAAACTGGAGGAGCAAGAATAGAATCTGAAAACTGTACAATTGACGCCACACTCGCCAGCCAGTTTGATATGATACGAGAAGAAATGGCCAAACGTCTCTGATCCCGATAAACCGTAATTGGTCACAGGCTCGTTTTTCAGGTAAATCATGCCACTGAACACATCACATATTCAGAATCTGGACCTCATCAAGGTGTGGGGAAAAGTCACCCGTATTGTCGGTCTGGTCATTGAAGGGCACTGCCCTCATGCCTCAATCGGTTCACTCTGCAGGTTGACGCCCATAGATGACGGTGAAGATATTTTTGCGGAAATCGTCGGTTTCAAAGACTCGAAAGCTCTACTCATGCCCCTTGGTGATTTGAGGGGACTCGGTCCGGGCAGCCTGATCAGAGTGGTCAGAAACAGTGCGACCATCAAGGTTGGCAGTAATCTTCTCGGCAGGGTCATTGATGCCATGGAAAATCCCCATGACAACCTCCCTCCCCCGGTTCTCAACGAAGAAAAAAGCCTGTATTCTCTCCCTCCCGGCCCCATGGAACGGCAGAACATTACTGACACTCTGGATCTCGGGGTCAGGGCAATTAATGGTCTGATTACCTGTGGCATGGGGCAGCGCATGGGGATTATGGCCGGTTCCGGAATTGGCAAAAGTGTCCTTCTCGGTATGATGGCCAAATATGCCAGAGCGGATATTAATGTTATTGCTCTCATTGGTGAACGTGGCCGGGAGGTAAGAGAATTCATAGAGAGGGATCTGGGTAAGGACGGACTGGCCAGATCAGTTATTGTTGTTGTTACATCCGACCAGTCCCCTCTTCTCCGTATGCGCGGTGCTTTTGTGGCAACAGCTATTGCGGAATATTTCTGTAATAACGGCAAGAACGTCCTTCTGATGATGGATTCCGTCACCCGTTTTGCCATGGCCATGCGGGAAATCGGCCTGGCAATAGGAGAGCCACCCACCACAAAGGGATATACACCATCGGTATTCGCAACACTCCCCAAACTGCTGGAGCGGGCTGGAAGATTCAGGAAAAAAGGTACTATTACCGGGTTATATACTGTTCTGGTGGACGGTGACGATATGACCGAACCGGTCGCCGATTCCATACGTTCTATCCTGGACGGCCACATTGTTCTGTCAAGAAATCTGGCAGCCAAAAACCATTTCCCCGCCATAGATGTGCTCAATTCAGCCAGCAGGGTCATGCGTGATATTATCTCTCCACGTCATCTTGAACTGGCCGGCAAGGCTCGAAATGTCCTGGCCAGTTATGCTGAAGCTGAAGACCTGATTAATATCGGAGCCTATGCAAAAGGATCGAACCCTAAAATCGATTATGCCATCAGTAAAATAGATGCCATTAACGATTTCCTCAAACAGAATTTTGATGAAACGACAACTCTGCAGAAATCTCTTGAACAGCTGGGAAGACTCCTCAGTGACAGAAAAGATGAAGAACCTCCCAGAAAAAACAGGCGTATTTCTGACAGGCAGTAGTGTTTCTGTCGGGATCGGTGGACCGGGATGAAGCCATTTCAATTTGACGCTATTCTCAATTATCGAAAACGTCTGGAAGACCTTGCTGTAAACCGGCTCAAGGAGGCACAAAATGGTCTACGGATTGTTCTTCTTAAACAAAAAAATGAGGAAGATCAGCTCTCACAACTTATTGATGACCTGGATAATCTTCAGAAAGAACCCATATCAATTCTTGACCTGATTCATTACGAAAACAGAATTCATTTTATGAAAAAAAATATCTCCGCCATAAGAAAAACAGTAAAAGAGAAAACTGACCTTGTTGAACTTGAGCGGAAAAATCTCCTTCAGAAAACACAGGAAAGACAGATCATGGAAAGTCTGAAAGAGAGTCAGAACAGAGCCTGGCAGGAGTATCTCAATAGAAAGGAAATGGCTATGCTGGATGAGCTTGCGGTGACTCGTCACGATCTGGAAATATAACGTATATTGGACAGCCTGGTATGAATATAAATAGTTTTAAATCAACATTGGTGTTTTTCTTGAGTCTTTTTTTTCTCTATTCCGGGTTTGCTCTTGCGGGAAACAGTGAACCACAGGATCAACGGCAATACTCATCGGTAGAGGAAAGGAGACTGCAACAGGTAATAGTGGAAGAAAAGGCAAACCTGCAAAAAGAACGTGCCAGAATTGCCATGCGAAAAAATGAACTAAAGACACTGGAGGAGGGTGTCGATAAGAAGTTAGCCGAAATAGAAAACAAAATAGCAGAACTGAAAAAACTGCAGAATGCTATCAAAGCTCTTCTCGCCGAAAAATCAGCGGAAGAGAAAAAACGGATCAGAGATCTTGCCAAAATATATGAAAAAATGAACCCGGCCAGGGCATCACTGGCCCTTTCCGGACTCGATCAGAAACTAGCGGCTGACCTTCTTGCCAACATGAAGATCAAAGCCGCGGCAAAAATACTTGACCAGACTTCAAAACAGAAAACCACCCAGCTGAGTAATGCGTTTTCTACATTACAACTTGAGTGAAAAATTATGACCCAGACAGCTTTCATCCAGGCATTACCCAAAACACCACAATCAGCGCCCTCTCCATCGCCCCAGGCTCAATCCTCTGAAAAAGGCGAATTCAACACTCATCTCGAAAAAGCTGTCTCCCGGATGGATGAAAAAAAAGAATCCCACACCAACGACAGAAAGGAAAACTCTGGACAACCTGAAGATACGCCCGAAACTGCACAGCAGACACCAGCACCGGCAATGCAGGATCAGCATGTTGAAACAGAAAGCATTAACAATATAGTTTTATCCAGGGCCTCCAATAGTATTGAAAAAAGCCCGGAAAAACTGATGCAAGCCCCTGTGGCAGATCAATCCGCAAAAGTGTCGGTACAATCGGAACTGCAACAAAACATCTTTTTACAGGACGATGATAATTTTTTACATGACACTTTAAAACTCCGGGATGAACAGGTTGACACCCTCACCCAGAGAGAATTACAGGCCGGAAAGCTGCAGCCTGCAGTTCTTCCTGAACAGAAACTGAACATCGACATCAAGGCAGGTCCGGAACAACAACCCGCCACATCCACCCCACAACAGAATACATCCGAAAACAAAGGATTATTTCACCTCCAGCAGGTTATCGCCGCTGGAAATGAGATGGGGACTGTCTCAATACAGGGGACTGTCGCTGGTGTTTCTCTTCAGAAAACAGAACAACCTGTACTTCTAAAAACTGCTCAGCCGGAATCTCCCGTGAAAACCCCCCAGTTAAGGCAGGATATTCACGGCCAGTTCCTGGAAACAAAACTTAATCTGAACAACCACAAGGACAACGAGCCGGGCAGACAGGGCGAAAATCCGGCGGGAAACAGCAACCAGCTTCAGACCGGTCCGGGAAACAGTCTGGAAAACAGCGTTCATACAGTTGATCAAACTGGAGAATTACAAACTTTTTCTACAGTTCTTCAAACTGTCCGTCCTGATACCACTGGGGCTGTGGCAAAACCCGTAACCCTGCCAAATGGTACAGTCGTTTATGAAAACAAGGTCATGGATCAGGTGGTTGATCATTTTCGTATGCACAGAACGGTTCATGATTCAAAAATCACCATTAAGCTTCATCCTGCAGAACTGGGTGAATTGAAAATCGACATAGCAATGAAAGAAGGAAACATTAAAGCCCATGTTATAGCACAGAATCAACAGGTTCAGGATATAGTGGAAAAGAATATGCTCAAACTGCGCACTGTTCTTGAGGATCAGGGATTTTCTCTTACTGACATTACGGTGAGTACAGACTCCGATTCAGTAGCCGATTTCAATTTTTTCGACCAGCATCTTTCTCAACAGAATGATCGATCTCAGGAAACAATTTCTGCACACCAGCAGGACAATTTCACCCAGGTACTGGAAGATGCCGTTGGAGTGGTCGAAACGGGACAATATCTTTCCGGTGTTAATATCACTGCATAGGAGACACAAATGAGCAGTTTTCTGGAATCAATAGGACAGAGTTCTGCACCCGCAGGCCCTACCTACACAAATACCAAGGAAAAAGCCAGCATGGGAAAAGAGGATTTCCTGAAACTCCTCGTTGCCCAGCTGCAGAACCAGGACCCGCTTGATCCTGAGGACTCAACTGAGTTCACATCTCAACTGGCTCAATTCAGCTCCCTGGAACAACTTGAGAACCTGAATTCCGGCATGGAAACCCTTGTGAAATCAACTGAGAATTCCGACCGGTTTACAACTCTGAATACCATTGGTAAAGAGGTCGCGTACCAGTCCGATTCCTTTTCATTCAATGGAAATCCGGTTACCGTCGGTTATCAGATTGATGACAAGGCAACAGAAGTCACACTTTCGCTCCAGTTGAACGGCACAACTATTGCGACACTCAACGGAGAGGATCTGGAAAAAGGGAATCATTACCTCACCTGGAACGGGCTGACTGCTGACGGGGAAAAAGCCCCTGCCGGGGAATATTCAATATTGATCAGTGCCAAGGCAACTGAAGGAAAAAGTGTTGGTGTTCTCCCGCTGATTAGATCTGAAGTTACGGGCGTTGATCTTGACAGCGAATCAGGCAGTATCCTGATTACTGAAACAGGCGAGATACTGTATAAAAATATTCTTGGTGTCTATGAACCTGAAAAACAGCAGCCCAAGGAAGAAAATGGCAGCACCACTCTTGATACTGTTGCCGATATAACAAAAGACGTAAACGATATTATAAACTGAACAATACCTTGAAAAATTAGAATTTTTGTCGAAATCGATGAACAGAAATATTTCTAACTGCGTGCAAAACTCAACCTGATAAGACAGGTATATCTCTAACCTGGTTGAGTTTCACGAATAATCAGAAAAAAATAAAAATGCAGGAAAACAACAAACTGACTCTTGGGAAAAGGAGAGAATAATGGGAATTTCTAGTGCACTGTACAGTGGGGTCAGTGGCCTAAACACGAACTCACAGGCAATGAGCGTAATCGGCAACAACCTTGCCAATACAAACACCCTTGGTTTTAAATCGTCCAGAACCGTATTTTCCGACCTGCTTTCTTCACAGATTAACGGTTCAGGCGGAATGTCCCAGGTTGGACGGGGTGTCGGTATGTCCAAAGTTGATAATATTTTCAGCCAGGGAACCTTTGAATCCACTGAATCAAATCTCGATGTTGCCATTGAAGGAGACGGTTTCTTTGTTCTCAAGGAAGAAGGCAATGACACGAAGTTTTATTCAAGGGCCGGCGCATTCAGATTTGACGAAGATGGTTACCTGACAAATCCTGAAGGTTACAGGGTTCAGGGCAAACAGTTTAACGCGGACGGCACGCTCAAGGCCGGGGACGCCACTGATATTCAGGTGAGAAGCACCGGCCTGATTGCCGGCAATGCGACGACCACACTCACCTTGAATACCAATCTTGACGCCACCGAACCGATAAAACCAATGGCAGCATTTGATATCACTGACGCGGATACCTTCAATTATTCCTCTTCAGTTCAGGTTTTTGATACTCTTGGAAATCCACATCTTCTTACGACCTATTTCATTAAGACGGCCGACAACACCTGGAACTGGGCCTGGAGTGCCAAACAGGACAACGGCACAGTCATTCAGGATGTGGGGACCAATCCGCTCACCTTTACCGCAGACGGTATTCTCACGAACGCAGCTCTAGTACCCCCACAGGATACAACAGCAATCATTCCAACTGACACGGTCGGCGGAACAGCCCCGGACTGGGCCAACGGCACAACTGTCACTCCCATCACCATCACCTTCGACACCACACAATTCAACAGCAGGTCCGTTGTTATCTCACAGGACCAGAACGGATATGGCGCAGGTAACCTTTCCGGTGTGGACATTGACCAGGATGGTGTCGTCGTGGCTTCCTATTCGAACGGAGAACAGACAAAAATTGCCCAGATTTCCCTGGCTAAATTCATCAATCCAAACGGACTTTCCCTCGCCGGGAGTAACCTCTACACGGAGACAACCCTTTCCGGTCCTCCCCGCACGGGTCTTCCCGGCCCGGAACTTGGTAAAGTGTTCACCAATTCACTGGAACAGTCCAATGTGGACATGGGAGCCGAATTTGTAAAAATGATTACGGTTCAGAGGGGTTTCCAGGCAAATTCCAAAATCATCACAACAGTTGATGAATTGCTTGGTGAACTCATCAACCTGAAACGCTAAAGTCAACTTTTTGACATTCCAAGGTCGAAATGGAGTACCTTCTTCTCCATTCCGACCTTTTTTTTATTCTTCTAAATAACAAAAGTTATTTTTAAATTTGACCGGGCAACGCCTAGGTGGAACGCTGATTACGTATAAAACTCAGCCTGATAAACGATAAAGCAGGCTCATCCAAAAATCCGGCTTTTGGTGGGTAATCAGGTTTCTTGTATTTATCTGCAGCAGCTCTTCGATTGTAACTGGTCACAGGGGTAGCAGCTCGATGATTCTATTACCTGTGAGCAATTGCATCTGAATTATTATCACATCATTTCACACCTGAATCTTAATACTTGCATATCTACATGTTATTGCAAGGAAAATACCTGTTCCAAACAACCTCCCCGCCTCCCAGGCAGATAAACACGGACCTGGAATTGACCAATTGCGAAACTCAGCTCAAATAAAACTGGAATATTTTTTGCATTCTTGAGTTTTGAGAAATGAAAGTCTATGATACTGAAAAGGATCTTTTCCTGCAGTTACTTACAGGCACCCCGGATTCTCATGGTCTCTTCTGCCCGGACAGGCAGACAAAAGTGAACAGAAGGCCCGGTAAAAGGTTGCGGCTGGTGAGCGGTTATCTTTTTCACCATTGTCGGAATTTATACAGCATGAATTAAAGAGGAGGATGTTTTATTGGATCTTTCTACAATAATCGGAATCGGTGCTGCTTTTGGTCTGATGCTGATGGCGATTCTCCAGGGTGGACCTCTGTCGATTTTTATCAACACACCGTCCATGCTCATTGTTTTTGGCGGAACCCTTGGCAACACCTTGGTTCATTATCCTTTTGGTGATGTTTTTGATGCAATCAATGTTGCAAAAAAGACAGTGCTCTACAAGGAGATATCCATAAATGATTTGATAATACAGCTTATGGAATTTGCCAATAAGGCTCGAAAGGAAGGCATTCTCGCTCTGCAGGGTGCCATGGAAGATGTTGAAGACGAGTTCCTCAAAAAAGCCATGCAGATGGCGGTCGACGGCCAGGAACCGGAAACCCTTCGCTCCATGCTAAATACAGAGATAGAATATATCCAGCAGCGCCATGACAAAGGAGCAGATATATTCATTTCCATCGCCGCATATGCCCCTGCCATGGGCATGGTCGGCACCCTGATAGGTCTGGTACAGATGCTGCAGACTATGGATGACCCCGCCGCAATCGGTCCAGCCATGGCCGTCGCATTGCTCACCACATTCTACGGCGCTGTAATTGCCAATGTCCTCTGCTCTCCAATGGCTGGAAAACTGAAAAACAGATCAGCATCGGAAGTTTTGACCAAAACCCTCATCATCGAAGGAATGCAGTCAATCCTCTCCGGTGAGAACCCCCGTATAATGGAACAGAAACTCCACGCATTCATCGCTCCGAAACTGCGTGAGTCAACGTTCAACAAGTAGAGGGAAGAACCATGGCCGAAGAACAGACCCAGCAACCGGAAGAGCAAAAGGAAACCAAATGCGAATGCGCCGCCGGTGCACCGGCGTGGATGGTCACCTATTCAGATCTGGTTACTCTGCTTCTTACTTTTTTTGTTCTGCTCCTCTCCATGGCCAGTATGGATCCGGTGAAATTCACAGAGGCGTCAAGTTCCATAAAAGATGCCTTCGGTATCCATGCGGCTCCATCACATATTGAATATGCGATACCGGTACTGCCATCCCCTCCGATAACAAAATTCTCACCCATCGAACTGCAGAAATCAAAGGAGATGTACGAAAAAATCAAGGCCCAGATCGACACCCTTCGTCTCAGTGATGAAATCGGCGTTCTGAAAAGAGATGACAATTCCATTGTCCTGAGAGTGAAGGATAAAATTCTCTTTAAACCAGGCCAGGCAACTATTTCGCCGAAATCTTATCCCACACTTCGAACAGTAGCCGATATTATCAGGCCTCTGCCCATGGATCTGAGGATTGAGGGACATACTGATGACCGTCCTGTTTCCAAAAGCAGTTTCGGAAACTGGGAACTCTCAGTCGATCGTGCGGTCTCAGTGCTCCGTTTTTTCACCCGTGGTGACCTGCTCCCTCTGGATAGAATGTCGGCAATAGGATATGGAAAAAGTCGTCCTGCCGTCCCCAACAGGGATGAAGCCACCAGGGCATTGAACAGAAGGGTCGACTTTGTACTGCATCTCAATACATCAGAAGCAAGGCAGGCTGCCTCAACAACCAAAAAGAGTATGCCTTTATAATTTTATCAGTATTCCAATTGATTAAAGGATTTCCATCATGGCGGACAAAAAAGAAGAAAAAGCTGAAGAATCCGGGGGCGGCAAAAAGAAACTTTTTATCATTATCGGCGCTGTAGTCCTTGTGCTCCTTATCGGAGGTGGTGTTGCCGGCTACTTTATGCTGAAGAAAGAGCCTCAGGTTGAAGCGAAGGATCCAGGCCTTGAAGTGCCCGTTCCCGAGCTTAACAAAAGTGCCGAGATTGGACCGATGGTAGATATTGAAGAATTCATTGTGAATATTATCAGTGAAGACGCCAACCACTACGTTAAAGCTTCCCTGACAGTTGAACTGACCAATGAAGAGGTCAAGGAAGAGGTAACCAAAAGAATGCCGCAGATACGGGATGCCATTCTTCTTCTCCTGGGAAATAAAACGTACGAAGAGCTCCAGGATCTGCAGGGAAAAAGGCAGCTCAAGGCAGAATTATTAAGCAAACTCAACTCGTTCCTGCAGACCGGGAAGGTGAAATCGATTTATTTCACTAATTTTGTTGTCCAGTAAATTGAGAGGAAGATTCAGTGGAACCCATTCTGAACAAAGAAGAAATTGCAAGGTTGCTGGCTGCAATCAGAGAGGGCGGAGTTCCCCTTGATCTGGATGATGCCGGACAGACTCCAAATCTTGAGTGCACTCCTGTTGATCTTTTCAATCTTGTCCATCCCGACAAAGACCAGTTCAGAATTCCCAATTTCGATATTATTCTGGATATATTCTGCAGAACGTATTCCACCTCACTGACCAATAACCTCCAACGCACATTTTCAATTACTCGGACTTCCCTGGAATCAACAGAATTCCAGAATTATTTCATGGACAACAACAATCTCGGAGCCATCGGTATTATAGAGATTTCTCCCCTGAAATACGGTGCCCTGGTTATTCTTGACCCCAAACTCTCTTTCTCACTGATTGAAATCATGCTGGGTGCATCAATCGAACTTGACCCTCTTCATCTTGACAGAAATCTTACAACAATAGAACTGACAGTTCTCAGAACCCTTTTCATTGATGCCTGTAAGGATCTGGACAAGGCCTTTTCACAATTACTGGAAACAAGCTCATCACTGATCAAACTTGAAAACAATCCGCGACTGGTCTCCATTGTTGAACCGGAAGCCGAGGTGATTGTCGGTACCTTTCTTGTAAAAATGGGTGATCTTTCAGGAGAAATACAACTGGTTTTCCCGTTTTCAACACTGGAACCTTTACGTGACCTGCTTAAGGAACTGCTCAATATAACCACGGTTACCAAAAGTACCTGGTCCGATATTATTGAGGACGAAATCATGGAACTTCCTGCCGTCGTCACTGCCAGGTCCGGCGTTCTAGACCTGACAATAGCCCGGATACTCGAGCTGAAAAAAGGCGATATCCTTGAACTCGGTTATGATCCCAACAGCCCCTTGAAAGTTCTGGTTGAAGACCAGGTGAAATTTACCGCCATTCCGGGAACCCACAATGGCCGCAAGGCGATCAGTCTCAGTGGTATAGAAAATTAAGGAAAAAACATGGAAACAGTGAACCAGGAAAACAGTCGACCAGATCCGGAAGAAATCAAAGAACTTCTCAAAGAAGATACAGTCCCCCGCCAGAGTCCGGACCATGTTGACACAGAGGATGAAGCCAGGGGACTAGATTTTCTCTACGATATTCCCCTTCAGGTATCGGTTGAAGTGGGCAGGTCAAAAATTCTTTTAAAAGATCTGCTGAAAATGGGCGAAGGCTATGTTATCGAACTTGACAAACTGGCTGGGGAACCTCTCGATCTCTATGTCAACTCGAAACTTATAGCGAGAGGTGAAGCGGTAATGGTTGGTGAAAAATTCGGCATCCGTCTGACTGATGTGGTCAGTACCGCAGACAGAATAGAAAACCTGGGATAAAGATGGAAATTCATAAGAAATTTTTCCCTGGCTGGATCTTCATTCTCTTCACCCTCCTGCCTGAAACTGCAGCGGATGCAGCATCACTGGACCAGCAGGTTGAACTCGGCAGCCTGAACAGCTATTTCCGTATGATATGTGGGCTTCTGGTTGTCCTTGGCCTTATCCTGATTCTTTATGGCCTGTTCAAACGCCGTTTTTCACTGCTGCAGCAGAATTCTTCCAAGGCAATACGGATTCTGGAAATAAAACCACTCATGGCCAAGAAAGCTCTCTGTCTTGTTGAAATCAGAGGAGAGGAACATCTTCTTGGAATCGGAGCCAACGAAGTCACCCACCTTGCAGTTCTTTCCCGAAAAAAAGATAAAACTTTCCGGGAAACCCTGCAAAACACTGAAAAGAACAATGAAGAAGCCTAAAATAATTGGTGGCCCGGCAAAACTGGCCGCTATTATACTCATATCAGGTCTTTTTGTTCACGCAACGGCTGCACAGTCTGTTTCCCTGCCGACAATCACCTTCGGTGTTGCCGAGGCTGAAACCCCCGCCCAGGTTTCCAGTGCGCTCCAGGTTCTTTTTATCCTGACCATCCTGTCGGTGGCTCCCGCCATCCTCCTGATGACCACCTGTTTTACAAGAATCGTCATTGTTCTCGGATTTGTCAGGCAGGCCATGGGGACACAGAACATGCCTCCTACCCAGATCATCCTCGGACTTTCACTGTTTCTGTCATTTTTTATCATGTCTCCCACGCTGAACGCGATCAATGAAAACGCACTTCAACCTTATATGAATGAAAAAATCAACCAGACGGAGGCCCTGGAAAAAGCCATTTCTCCAATGAGAGATTTCATGTTCAGTCAGGTCAGGGAAGACGAGCTTGCCCTGCTGACCGATATTACTCTGGACAGTGAGCCTTACAGCAAAGATGACATCCCCACCATGACACTTGTGCCTGCATTTATGCTTTCGGAACTCAAAAGAGCATTCCAGATGGGATTTATGATTTACATCCCCTTTCTGGTGATAGATATGATTGTTGCTTCGATTCTGATGTCAATGGGTATGATGATGCTGCCTCCGGTTATTATTTCCATGCCCTTTAAATTATTACTCTTTGTTCTAGTTGATGGTTGGAGCCTTGTCGTCGGATCTCTTATCAAAAGTTTCGGCTGAGAAAAGGAATGAATCACAATGACCCCTGAACTCGCTATAGAAATCGCCAGGAGAGCTGTTCAGACAATACTGATGGGTGCAGCTCCCATGCTTATTGTCGGTATGGTCATTGGGCTTCTGGTCTCAATTTTCCAGGCCGCGACCCAGATCAATGAACAGACCCTGACCTTTGTCCCCAAGATTGTAGCAGTTTTTGTTACCTTTCTCCTGTTCGGCCCATGGCTGATCAAACTGCTCCTGCTCTTCACCAGGGGCCTCTTTGATATCATGGCCACGCTTTAACCGACAAGACCGGAACGTGATTGCTCCGAGATCATAAAATCATAGAGTTCCTGCCCCCTGTAAATAATTGTGCCGGGACCATCGAAATTTCGCCAAAACACCTGACGCGTGCAGTTAAGGCCACTTTGAAAAATGGATATCCAGCTTATTCCGGTAGAACAGTTTCAGGTTTTTCTGATTGTAACGGCCAGGGTTGCAGGGTTTATCGGCGCCATTCCGGTATTTTTTTCAGCCCAGACGCCCATGCGTATCAGAACCGCACTTATTTTTGCTGTTTCCCTGACTCTTTTTCCCTTGATGTCCGGCGCCATAAAAGTTGTGAATTTCTCCCCCCTGCCCTTTCTTCTCCTTGTCATTGGAGAACTGCTGCTCGGTGTTCTCCTGGGATTGATTGCCCGGCTCATCTTCACTGCAGTCGAATTCGGTGCAACAGTAATCGGCTATCAGATGGGTTTTGCCGCAGCCAATGTCTTCGATCCCCAGAGCAAGAAACAGGTGGCCCTCATTTCCCAGTTTCAGAATGTGTTTGCCATCCTTATTTTTCTGGCCATTAACGGGCACTACCTTTTTCTCAGGCTTGCAGTCAAATCCTATGAACTCCTCCCCCCCGGTCATTTCAACGTGTCCGGAAAAGCTATCCCCTTTCTTATGGAACAGGGTTCTCATATGTTTTACCTTGGGGTGCAGTTCAGTGCACCTGTACTTGCCGTTCTTCTGTTATCCGGCCTTATTCTTGGTGTACTTGCCAGGGTTTTCCCCCAGTTGAATGTCTTCCTGCTCTCTTTTCCCATCAACATCGGCACAGCGTTCATTGTCATAGCTTTGACACTTAACATCGTGGCAGTCACAATAAGACAGGAATTTGACACTCTCCCGGAAAAGTTTCTTACTCTTCTCAGCTACCTTCGTTTCTGAATTGCTTTCCACTTTCGGTTCGTTTTTTGCAATGAGTATATCAGTAGTAATTGATCACAGGTGCCGTGAACCTGTAAAACAAACAGTGATAAAATATGGCGGAAGAAAGCCCCACTGGTGGAGAAAGGACGGAAGCCCCGTCATCGAAACGCCGGGAAGATTTTAGAAAAAAAGGACAGGTAGCCCAGAGCAAAGAGGTGCAGACGGCTGCCCTCTTTTCACTTCTTCTCCTTTTCTGGCTCTTTTACCTGCCCCTTTTCTGGAAGGAACTTGTCCGTTTTCTCACCTCTCTCTGGAATATTTCCGGTGAATACACCCTCACTTCAAATTCCGCCTACCATCTTGCTCTTTTTCTCATCCAGAAAACGGGGCTGCTTTTAGCCCCTCTCTTTCTCCTGGTATTGATAATCGGCTTTTTTTCCAGTTTTTTCCAGATAGGCTGGTTGGTCACTGCAAAGCCTCTCATACCCGACTTTTCCAAACTTGATCCCATCTCAGGTTTTGGCCGTTTTTTCTCAAAAAAGTCGCTGGTTGAAGTGATTAAATCCCTGACCAAAGTCATTCTTGTGGGCTGGGCTGCCTATTCCACCGTGCTTGCCAATTTCGACCAGGCCCTGGTTCTGACCCATGCCTCTGTCGGTGCGACACTCGTTTATATGGCCAGAATTGCAGCTCTTATCCTTGCCAAAATCTGCGCTATTCTCATTTTTATAGCATTTCTTGATTTTCTCTATGTCCGTTGGGAAATGGAGGAAAAAATGAAAATGACCAAGCAGGAAATAAAGGAAGAATTCAAGGAAAGTGAAGGTGATCCCCATATCAAGGCCCAGATCAGGGCGATTCAACAGGAAATGGCCCGCAAGCGAATGATGGCTGAAGTACCGGATGCGGACGTGATTGTAACCAACCCGACTCATCTTTCTGTAGCTGTCCGATATGACTCAAAAGAAATGGATGCTCCTGTTATAATTGCAAAAGGAGCCGATTATATCGCCATGAAAATCAGAGAAATCGCCCGGGAACATGAAATTCCGATCATCGAAAACCCTCCGGTGGCTCGATTATTGCATAAGTTGGATATAGGTGAATCAATACCTGAGGATCTATTTAAAGTTGTGGCCGAAATACTGGCCCACGTTTATTCATTAAAAGGAAAAACGGTATAATGGAGCTGACCACTGTACAGAACAGACTGGCGAACCTGCCTATCAGGCAGCTGCTTGGAAGAAGTGATATTATCGCTTCCCTGGGACTTGTCTCCATTCTGATGATCATGATCATCCCCCTGCCGTCCATAATTCTGGACCTTTTCCTTTCCATGAATATCACTATTGCCCTGCTCATCCTCATCATCAGTCTCTATACTGTCAAGGCCATTGATTTCTCGATTTTTCCTTCTATTCTTCTCACTTCGACTCTTTTCCGCCTGGCCCTCAACGTAGCCTCCACGCGTCTGATTCTTCTTCATGGTGACGAGGGCCCCGGTGCCGCCGGATCAGTTATACAATCTTTTGGTCAGTTTGTGGTCGGGGGAAATTATGTTGTCGGTATAGTCATTTTTGCCATCCTCGTTCTGATCAATTTCATGGTCATTACCAAAGGTGCCGGCCGGGTTGCCGAAGTTGCCGCCCGTTTTACCCTGGATGCAATGCCCGGAAAACAGATGGCCATAGACGCTGACCTCAATGCCGGTCTCATCAACGAAGATGAGGCCAGAAGGCGCAGGGAGGAAATTTCCAACGAGGCTAATTTTCATGGAGCCATGGATGGTGCCTCAAAATTTGTCAAGGGCGATGCCATTGCCGGTATTATTATTACCCTCATAAATATCGGTGCGGGATTTATTATAGGTGTCGTCCAGAAAGGTATGCCCATGGCTGAAGCTGCTGCAAACTATACTATTCTCACCGTCGGTGATGGTCTTGTGGGTCAGATTCCAGCCTTGATTATCTCAACAGCCGCCGGTCTCCTCGTGACCCGTTCCACGGGAGAAAAGGACTTCGGCAGTGACCTGAAGAAACAATTCTCGAGAAACGGAGTAGCCCTGTGGGTTGTTTCAGTCATTCTACTGGTTTTTGCTTTTATCCCCGGGCTCCCCTTCTTCCCCTTTCTTATCCTTTCCCTTGCCATGGCCGCCCTGGCCTTCCAGGTGGACAAGGCCAACCTCGCTGAAGAAGAACAGGTGGAAGAAGTGGTGGAAGAAGCTGTTGCCGACCGGGAAGAAAATTACGAAGAAATGCTCAATGTTGACCTGCTGCAGCTTGAAGTGGGTTATGGACTTATTCCGTTTGTCGACTCAGCCCAGGATGGTGAACTCCTCAACAGAATCCAGTCCATCCGTAAGCAATTTGCCATGAATATCGGCTTTATTGTGCCTCCGGTTCATATCAAAGATAACCTGCAACTTTCGCCCAACCAGTACACTTTCTCTCTCAAAGGTGTCAAAATTGCTGAAGCAGAGATGCTTCCAGGTCATTACATGGCCATGGATCCTGGAATGGTCACGGAAAAAATCCAGGGTATTGCCACTACGGAACCAGCTTTCGGTCTTCCAGCCATCTGGATTACGGAAGATAAAAAGGACCGTGCCCAGATTGCCGGATATACTGTTGTCGACTGTACGACTGTCATGGCAACTCATATCAGTGAAATAATCAAACAGCACGCCCATGAACTCATCGGCAGACAGGAAGTTCAGGGCCTTCTCGATAACCTGGCTAAATCCTATCCGAAACTGGTTGAGGAACTGGTACCGACAATTATTTCACTGGGCACAATCATGCGCGTTCTTCAGAACCTGCTCAAAGAAAACGTGTCCATCCGTGATCTGCGCACGATTCTTGAGACCCTTGCTGACTGGGGCGGAGTAACACAGAATCCTGAAGTTCTTACTGAATATGTAAGACATGCTCTCTCCAGGACAATCAGCAGTGAACTTGCAGTGGATGGTGTTATTCCCGTCATTACTCTGGCAAAACCTGTTGAAGAGGCAATACAGAACTCGGTCCAGCATAATGAGACCGGGAGTTACCTGGCCATAGATCCGGCAACAGCCCAGAACATTCTTGATTCGATAGGACAGGCGGTAACACTTTTTGATGGTTCAGCGCGACCGACCCTGCTGGTTGCGCCTCAAATCAGACCACATGTACGCAGTTTAACAGAGCGCTACTATCCGGCACTCACGGTTCTTTCCCATAACGAGATCATACCCAGTCTGAAGGTCAGATCTCTTGGTACGGTGACACTGGATGCAAGTTAAAGTATTTGAATCAGAAGATATGGCATCAGGGTTGAAGATGGTCAAGAAGGAGCTTGGACCTGATGCTCTTATCCTCTCAACCAGAACAATTAAAAACGGAAAGCTGGGTCTGCTGGGAAAACCCATGCTGGAAATAACCGCTGCAATAGACTCCACCTCACCCGCTGTTGCTGAAAACAACCATTCCTTTGCCGTAAAGGAGCCTGTAATGAAAAAAAAGAGGGCTTCGGGTTTCAACTGCGTAGTGGATGACAGCTTTCCCGCCCATTCAATGGTGCAGGGTCAGAAGTACACTGACCTGCCTGATGACAGAGGCGCGGAAAGCAGTCTAATGAACAGTGTTGAACCAGCAGGTGATTCCATAAAAAATGAGGTCAACGAGTTAAAAGACCTTGTCAGGGATCTGGCCCGGGAAATATCCAGGATAGGCCGTCAGGAAAACTGTACTGATACTGTCAGACCACAGAGTCTGCAAGTTTCAGGTAATTATTCCCAGGACAGAATTCAGCAGATTCAGGGTGACCATATCCTTTCGTTGTTGATCAGCCGGGGTATTAATGTCGAATCTTCAAGAACAATCGCCTCGTTTCTGCGGGAAAGTCTGACAGAACAGGAACTGTGCAGGGAAGACCTGGTCAGAGATACTATAGTTGACACCATTCAGGATCTTATAGAAGTATCTCCTCCTGATTTCAACAACCTGGACGGTCAGCATATCATGGCCTTTGTCGGACCGACAGGTGTGGGAAAGACAACGACACTGGCAAAAATTGCTGCTTTCTATCTTGCGGGATTTTCCAGATCCATTGCCCTTATTACCATTGACACCTATAGAATTGCGGCAGTGGAACAGCTCAAGGTCTATGGGGAAATCATGCATCTCCCCGTCGATGTCGTGATTACGCCGGATCAGCTGGCACAGGCGATTGAAAAACACAGGGATAAAGAGCTTATCCTCATAGATACTGCAGGTCGAAGCCCCAGGGATGAATTCTGTATCGAAGAACTGTCGACTTTTCTTCACCCGGAACTCAATATTGAAAAGCATCTCGTTCTTTCCGCCACAACACGGGAAAAGGAACTTCTCGAAACAATCAGACGCTTTGATCCCCTTGGGATATCCAACACGATCTTCACTAAAATTGATGAATGCACCAACCTCGGTATCCTGCTGAATATACAGATTCAAAACAGTAACCCTCTCTCCTATGTTACAAACGGGCAACGTGTCCCGGAGGACCTGCTGGAGATTTCGCAGAAAAAAGTGGCGGAACTCATCATGTCCCAACATGAAGGACCAATGCATGGCTAATACATCACACAGTACAGGCGATCAGGCACAGACACTGAGAGACTTGAGTTCGCAGAACCACACCCCTGCCTTCCAGAGTGACAGCGAGCATGTGACCAGTGTCTACTCCATTACCAGTGGGAAAGGTGGTGTGGGTAAAACGGCGGTTGTTGCCAACCTTGCCTACACACTTGCTGCCATGGGAAAACGTGTCCTTATACTTGATGCTGATCTCGGGCTTGCCAATATTGATGTAGTTTTCGGACTTACCCCCACCTATAATCTCAATCATTTCTTCTCCGGTGATCATGAACTGCAGAAAATAATCGTGGAAGGCCCCCTGGGCATAAAAATCCTGCCGGCCGGATCCGGAATACAGAATTTCACCCGCCTTGACACCCATCAGAAAATGAGGCTTCTTGACGGGCTTGATTCAATGCATAATCATTTTGATTACGTTCTCATTGATACTGAGGCCGGTATCTCCGAAAACGTCACCTATTTCAATACAGCCGCCCAGGAAATCCTGGTTGTAACCACCCCGGAGCCAACTGCCATAACCGATGCCTATGCCCTGATGAAGCTGCTCTCAACCCAGTATCACGAAAAAAAATTCAACCTTCTTGTCAACCAGATTCGTACGGAAGATGACGCTCTGGATGTCTACCGAAAGCTGACGATGGTGGCAAACAGATACCTTGATATTTCCATTGATTACCTGGGTTCCATTCCCGAAGATCGCCAGATGATTGAATCCATAAGAAAACAGAAAGTCATCAGTGAACTGTCACCGGGATCAAAAATAAGTAATGCTTTTTCCCAGCTTGCCGGTCGTATCTGCTCTGAGCCGACACAGGTTGATCCCAAGGGAAATATCCAGTTTTTCTGGAAGAAACTGCTTAAAATCGGAGGAAGAGGATAGAATGCTCTATGACCAGAATCCTCATAATAACGACCGGTCCCGCCTGATCCGAGAGAACCTTTACCTGGTTGACATTATTGTCGGCAGGATGGTCACCCAGGTGCCCTCGTTTATGAACAGGGATGACATGAAAAGCGCAGGTATGGTCGGCCTGCTTGATGCCTCCAATAAATTTGATCCGACAAAAAAAATATTATTCAAAACTTTTGCCGAGTACAGAATCCGGGGCGCAATTCTCGATGAAATGCGTAAACTGGACTGGTTTTCCCGCTCCCTCAGAGATAAGCAGAACAGAATCGGCAAAACTATTGCCAACCTTGAACTCCAACTTGGGCGGGACCCGGAAGACCACGAAGTCGCCAAAGCGATGAATCTCTCCCTGGAAGATTACCAGTCGATGCTGGGGGAAGTAAGCCACCTTGGTTGTGTCAGCCTGAATGAAACTCTGGATCATACCATTGAGGGAAGATCCTTTCTTGAAACGCTTGTCGACAAACGTGCCAGTGCTCTTCCGGGAAAGAGGATTGAAGATGAGGAGTTAACTAAAAAATTAGCGGAGATCATAGGACAATTATCAAAAAAAGAACAACTGGTTATCTCATTGTACTATTATGAAGAGCTTACACAGAAGGAAATAGCAGAAATTCTGGAACTTTCAGAAGGTCGCGTCTCCCAGCTGCACAGTCAGGCCCTGATAAAACTCAGAAACAAGGTCGAAGCAAGACTCCACTGAAGGTGAACTCAAAATGCATTTCTTCATCTCACCCAACCATATTCTGCTTATCTCACTTATTCTGCTCGCGTTCTGCATTCTCCTGAAGGCACTTTCCCTGAAAAAAGAGAAGGAACTTCTTCTCCAGCAGCTTACCCGGACCAGTAACAGCTATGAACAGGTCAAAAGGGAACTTGAAAAAGTAAGGGAAGAGCACGACAGGATCACCAGATTTCAGAACAGTTTAAGCGAGGCAGAACTGACAACCAGGCTCCAGCAGTCAAGACTTACATCGCAAATATCACCCGCCAAGGGATCAACACCCGAAAGATATCGATTTGTTCATTCTCTTCTCGACCAGGGCATGAGTACAGAGGAAATAGCAGGAATACTGTCCGTATCCACCCATGAAGCACAGCAGCTTGTCACCCTGGCAAAGCTTGCTGGAACCTGAGAACCGTTACACCTAAATCCTGCAATTGGCGAGTTTGCCGGAGATGCGAGGTTCAATGGCGTCGACGTATAGACATACTTCAAGCCATTGAAAACGAAGCAGATTCGGTAAAATCGCCAATCCCGCAGGGCAAAGAA